>JAYTEU010000095.1:0-10019 GCA_043734985.1 Chthonomonadaceae bacterium | reverse complement strand
ATTGGCCGCCATGTCGTGCTGCCTGCAGGCTGCCCAGATCTAACCGCTCAGCTTCAATCGCGGGATTTCGAGGCGCATGCGGTCGAGATGTCGGAGTTCATGAAGGCAGGCGGCGCTTGCAAGTGCCTCACTTTGTTTCTGGAGCAGCAACTTCACAATTATGGCGCGGAGCGCGGCCGAGATTCGCGGATCGATTTATTGTGAGCAACCAACCTGTGCAGTCAGTGTTTGCGCTATTTAGGGTTCAGACCGGTCTGGACGGCTTGAAGGAGCGTGGGGCCGAGTTGATCGCCGTAGAACGACATCATCGCCTCGTAGTTACCTTTGCGGTACTGCTCCGGCATCAGGGCATAGGCAAGCCAGTCGTTCGTGAGCGCTACGACGGCAGGGTTGGGGTAGCCGGCCTTCCGAGCCATTGCCTTGATTTGGAGGCCGAGGTCCGCAGTGGGTTCGCAAGGCATGCCGATAAGCAGCAGCGTGCCGATCCGCACCATAGTGACAGTCGAGGTTGTTGGCATCAGCGTGTCCACTAGCGCTCTCGCCTGAGCGAATGTTGCGCCGAGTTGACCGGCGGCTGCGATAAACATCGCGTTCGGTTTGCGCGCCGGCAGTTTCACTTCGACCGGCCAGATTGAAAGGGCAGGATCGCGCTCGGGTTTGACCGCCGCCAGCAATTGCTTGACGATATCCGCGACCTTATGACCGTAGACCTCACTCTTTTCATCGCCCCGTTTGTCGTCGACTCCTGCCGGCGAAGCATCTCCCTCGGCACCGTTGAGGAACAGGCAGACTGCCTTGTCCCCCAGCGTCTTCTCCACGTCGGCGGCCATCACGCCGGGCCAATCCGCTGAGACTTCGCGCATGTCATCGCCGTAGAGCGTCGGGTGGGCAGCATAGTTCACGATGGCGGCAATCGCGTTGCCGTCCGTGCCTGAAACCTTGACCAGAGTAAGCGCCGGGTCCGTGGTCACTTCGCCGCGCCGGTTTCGGTTGAGCGCCGGCACATCCCGTGCCGCCATGGCGATAGTTGCCGGACGCTCGGCCTTCTCGGCTTGAACGATCGCGGCGGCGATTTTGTCGGCGGTGAAGCTGAGCAGCTTGGCATCGAACGGCGTCCAGCCATTAAGCTGGAACGTGTTTCCGGCATGCATCGCAAGTGGGTCGGGCGCGCTGTGCGTGTGCGTTGCCGCCAGGAACAGTTTGTCCGCATCCCAGCCGTTCGCCTGCATCCTCAATCGCTTGACCACTTCCAACTTTACACTCGCCGGCAGGAAGCAGAGATCGAGGGAAACGATGGCGGCCTTGGTTTGCCCGTCGGCCAGGACGAGCGCATGCGCATATACGGGATCGTGAACGCCGGTCGAGGCCGCGCCTTTCCGTGCCGCGTAACCGCCAAGAGGGATTTTGGAAGCCTTAACGTCCGGCGTGATATCGACACGCGCGGCGCCGGCAAGGAGTTCTGCTTTCGCCGTGCGTGCGCTGGACACCCCCACCAAAACTATTAGAAGGGCCAGCGCCCGAAAAACCACCCGGGACCGGGGCCGTACATTCGTCACCGACAGTAGGAAAATCATCGCGACACTTCCGATCGTGAGGGGTATCCGGCAACTAATCTCGCGTTACGGATAGGAATCGCCGTGGGCGTCGGCGGAGTAGTGATTATGGACTGCGCCCGCCGGTCTCCTTGTTTATTGACAGTAACAGGTCGCAAAAGCATACCCGGTTCGAGCGTGTTTCTGCTACAATTAATCCGGCGAAGCCAGGATGCTCGATCTCGCGGGCCCTGCCGCCGAGTAATTGGAAAGGGTCTCCAACATGGCAAACCGCACCGCAGTGCTGAACACGACCAAGGGAACTATTAAGATCGAGCTATACGAAGACTTGGCTCCGATTACCGCGAATAACTTCATCGACCTCGTCGAGCGCGGGTTTTACAACGGCCTCACATTCCATCGTTATGAGCCGGGATTCGTAATTCAGGGTGGCGATCCCGTCGGCAACGGGACTGGCGACTTCCAGGACCCGACAACGGGCAGAAAGCGTACCATTCCGCTCGAAACAACCCCGATGCTGAAGCACGATTCGGCGGGCAAGGTTGCGATGGCGCGCTCTAACGATCCTAACTCCGCCTCCTGCCAGTTCTATATCACTTTGGCGGCGGCATCGTTCCTCGATCAGAAGTACGCTGTTTTCGGGCGAGTCACCGAGGGCCTGGAGGCGGCGCTTCAACTGCGCGTGGGCGATAAGATCACCTCGGCATCGCTCGAAGCCTTTTAAATAAGCCTTCGGCCGACGGGTAAACCCTTCGCTATAGCGCCTTCGGCGGTTCGTCCTTCGGACGTTATTTGCATCCTGCCCGAAGGGCAGACGCCGCGCAGCGGCCTATAGCGAAGGGCGTATACCCTTTGGGTGCCGTCGCAATGGTAGGCGCTTATTTAAAAGGCATTGACCCTAGGCTTAGCGCCAATAGTAGTTCCACGAATATCCCAGGTCGGCGCTCTTGCCGGCGTCGAGCTTGACGGTCCACTTTATTTGTCCGATTCCGTTAAAGTGCCCCCACCAGCCGGGCCAGGGGTAACTCCCCCACCACGCCGGCATCTGGCCGGTCGTTCCGGCGCCTACGTCCTCCAGCACGTTCACCATAGAGGTCTTTCCGCCCTGGTCGGCGCTTCCGACGTTTCCGAGTACCCTTCGCGTTACCTCGATCACTGTGGGCTCTGTGCGGAAGTTCGTCAGCGTAATGGAACCGGCGAGGTCAATCCGTTCGAAATCGCTCCCCTCCCATTGCGCCGCTCTCGGTATTCGCCCGGTTTCATGCTCGCTCTTCTTGACGCCGATGTCCACCGCGGTTGTAAGGGTCAGATCGACGTCCCCTCCCACGGCCGTATAGGTCATCATCGCCTGCGCCAGCACCCGGTCGCCGTTTACGATCAGCGCTGGCGCCGTTGTTAGCGGGAACTTGGAGCGGTTTTCAAGACGGATATTGTGCATAACCTTCGCCCGATTGACAAGGCGCGCGATTTCGGCCGCCTGCTGCTCTCCGCGTACCTGGGCCTGAAGCTCGCGCGGGGGAGCAAAGGGAATGTCCAGCGTGTAGATGTCCTTGTACTTGACGGTAAACTCCGCAACTGGAATAACGATCCGCTGCCCCTTCTTTAGCGAAACATGCTTTACCGTAAACACAAATAGGTCTTCGTTCCGGTCGGCGCCACCGATTTCCGGACCGATTTGGCCGCCCTGACCACCTGGCGCATTGAATCGCTCCCCTGCGCGCGCCATTTGGCCCATCATGCTATTGGAGAGCGCGAAGCCTGTCTGCGTACCGGATTGGAAATAGGGCGAAAGCTGGGCAATGGTCTGCTGCAGGGAGATAGGGTCCGGGGTGTCCTGGAAGAAGAAGCTCGGCACCCCTATCACGAGGTTTGCCGTAATATCTTCCAGGTCGGTCATCTCGTTCAAAATGGTCGCCTGAAGCCGGATCGTTGCGCTGCCTTTACCATCTAGGCTAACCTTGTATCCCGGTATCCAGCGAATGCCCTTTTGAACGTACATCATGCCGACTGCCGCGGTCTTGGCCGGCCTTGCCCCCTGCCAATCGAGCTTTAGTGTCAGCAGGTTACGAAACTCTTCCGTTCGGACCTTCGTTTTGTACGGACCAACGAAAGTCATCTCCTGGATGCGATCCATCCCAATGACCTGAACGCCTTCGGCGCGCTTCAGGAGAACGAGATTCGATTTCTCCGGCAGCCTATCGACAGAATCGGCCCCGCTGGTTGCCGCAAGTTCCGTTGCGCTCCGCGATGGGACGGACAGTATTTGTGCCGTGTAGTTCTTTTTCAGGAAGCTATCATAGAGGCTTATGCTCGCTCCTGGGTTCGCCTCCAGCAGCTCCTTTGACGTCAGAGCAGTGCGCTCGACCAACACGCGTCGAGGACTGGCGACTACCGAAGTCAGCCGAACGTTCGTGTTCGCGGAATATGGCCAGAAGGTGCCCAATATCGGGACAGGCAAGTAATCCATCCGCACGCTGCCCGCGGCATCAACAGGCAGATTACCTTCATGGAGCACAAATGCGTGGCCGTCCTTGAAAACGGTAACCTCACGGACCGGCATCTTAGCGAGACTGCTAAGCGGGGATGCCTCCTCGGCCCGGGATCCAGCCGCCACGATTACCGTCGCGAGCGCGAAACCGAGATATAATCTGTTCATCGTCAATTCTCCAGTCTGCGGCCCGATTTCCGTCTAATACGGATACACAAGCCTGTCGAGCGGGCTCCAAACTGTGACGTTAGACGAGGGGCTAGGTCTCTGCGTTACCGCATGGGGCAAAAAGGCAAACGTGATCGGCGCTCGAGGCGTGGCGGACTGCTCTCATCGATCCGAGTACACAACGTTACCACCTACAACCGTTGCGCGTACCGTTCCGTCGGCATTCAACAAAACTAGATCCGCATCGTACCCCGGGGCAAGCAGCCCTTTGCGATGTCCGAGGCCCAGCGCGACGGCGGCATTTCTTGATGACATGGCGGATCGTTCGCGCAGCGTGAACTCGGCGGCGTTTGCGAAGGCTCGATCCATGGTTAAGAGGCTGCCGGCCAGCGTGCCGTCCGGAAGGCGCGCCGCTCCATTGAGGATGGTGACTGGAAGGTCGCCCAGGGAGAAGCTGTATCCTTCCGGCATCCCCGCGCCGGGTATTCCATCGGAAATCAGTATTACACCTTCTGCGCCCTTTGAGCGAATGAGAGCGCGGCAGGACGCCGGATGGACATGGATGTTATCCCAAATCAGCTCCGCGGCCAGCTCCGGTCTGGAGAAGGACGCGCCAACTACCCCTGGCTCGCGGCCTTCCATTGGACGCATCGCATTGAAACAGTGCGTGGCGTGGCGCGCGCCGAGATCTATTGCGGCGCACACCTCGGCGTATGTCGCGTCCGTGTGGCCGATCGATACAATCACATTGCGTTCGACAAGGAATCGGATCAGGTCGCTCGCGCCTTCCACTTCGGGGGCAAGTGTAACCACTTTTAGCGCGGCAATGCTTTCACCAAGGCGTTCCTGAAGCTCGTGGCTGTCGGGGGGCCGGATATACTGTGGAGGCTGCGCGCCCTTCTTCTTCGGGTTGATGTAGGGACCTTCGAGATGAACACCGAGAATCGCTGCCCCATTCACCGCTTTTGCCGCACTATCCATGCGTGCCGCCGCTGAAGAAACGGCCGCGCTTTGTAAGTCCCACGGACCGGTAATGGTGGTCGGCAGAAAGCCCGTGACACCGTGCCGCGCCAGATGGATTGCCACGGCATCCAGCGCCTCGATCGTCCCCTCCATCACCGCCCTTCCCGCGCCGCCATGCACGTGAATGTCGATAAACCCGGGCAGCAGCAGGCAGTCGCGAGCGTCGAAGTCGCCAGGCAACGGCATCGCGTCAGGTTCGATCGACGCAATAGTCGCAATTCGTCCCGCCACAATAGTCAGTGCGATATTAGTACGTTCACGCCTTGCATCGGCAGCGTGCCCTGCGAGAATGCGGTGGCTTTCAGTCATGCTCTTCTCCATTGACGCAATTGTGTTGCCCGGCGCGGCGGTCCGAGTGTCCCTTAATCAGAATTCTGCCTCCCGCAATCAGAAATCCGGATGAGAATTGTGGTGCGAAGAGGAATCAGCCTGTTGCCCTATTCGGTGGGCCGACCACTACAGCCGATAGCCGATTGCCGGACTACCTATGAGCGCACGGCCGGCCTGCCGTTCAGTTCCCGTATCAACTCACCGGCTTGTGGCTCGGTGAGCGCTGCGAGGGAGACGGCGCTATATCTATCTTTGGCAAGTGTGTCTGCATCCAAGGACTGGCGCTGACTTAGCTTTCGGATGGCTTCCAGTTGGGACTTTGTCGCAGGATGGCCAGAGGCATCCTTCTCATCAACGCGCGTTGCGCTGTCGGCAGCGGCCGATGAGGCCACATCCGAGGGTTGGCGGGGTGCCGGAGCGGCGACGCGCGCGTCGCCGCTGTTTGTCCCATTCGTTCGAACCGGCGCACCGGATCTATCAGGACGCGAATTGCGATTCGGGCTCATGGCATATCCCCGTTCGGGAGCGCCGTCGTGCGCGTCGTCTTCTCCTAGCTCTTCGAACGCGGCAACACCTATATTTACCGCATCCCGAAGAGCGCGCGCCTTGGCCCTGGTCTCCGCCATGCGCAAAAGACACGTTTGCATGGCCGGCGCGACATTATTGGGAGCCGCATCGCCGATTCCCGTAAACTGCTTTTCGATGCCCTCGCTTTCGATCACAACGGTCGCCATGCAGATCGCTATCCGATTGTTTGCCTCGGTCGGCGCCTGGATCAATTCCGTCCGGATGGATCGCAAACCCTGTTGATGTGCCAGGTCCAGCAGCCCGGCATAAAGGCAGAAAGACCTTCCCTGCCGCTCTACGATGAACTCTTTTCTCACGATGCACCTCCGCCACGGATTTGCACAATGTGTTCCATACCATCAGAATTCTATCACGGGGTGACGGATACAGAAACACAAATCAGCCAAGCAGTAAATTGGAAAATGTATCTCCATTATTACATACTAGTAGAAATTCGTCTGTATTGGAACCGAACCGACGTCTGATCTTCGATTTCTGTCGGTCAGATTGTCAACAATTGGTCTGCGTGGGACTTGCCTGTGCGGCCATAATGCTTCGGTTCATGCGTAACTACGTCATTCCGTTCCCGGGAACATGGTGAGCTGCGAAAGGTCCACGATTGCCGCCGGTTCTGCGATAGAGGAGTTGCAGTCTGATTTGCGGGGTTTGCGCACCCGGCGCTCAGCCACACTTCCTGCCTGTCGCGCCGTCGGAGCGGACCGCACATGATGGCACCGCCGACAGCGCGCTTCATAGGATTCGTCAGCGCCGATTAGAATGGTCGGCTCGTCCCACTTGGCAGGACGTCCGTCCAAAAGGCGCTGAGTTCGACTCGCCTCGCCGCCGCAGACCTTGCAGATGGCATGCAGTTTCATCACGTTATCCGCCAGCGCCATGAGGGTGGGCATGAATCCGAACGGCTGGCCGCGAAAATCCTGATCCAATCCAGCCACGATGACCTCGACACCGCGATCCGCCAGCCGCTGGCAGAGGGAGACGACGCCATCATCCAGAAATTGTATCTCTTCAATCGCAAGAAGCTGTGTGCTCGCTGTTACGTTCGCTTCGATGGCGCGGCTGTCGGCGACGGCCATGGCAGTGAACGAGGTGCCATCATGCGTGCGAATGACAGTGGTATCACATCGAGTATCCAGCGCTGACTTAAAAACCTGAACTTGTTTGCGCGCGTGCATTGCACGCCGCACTAGGCGGATCAGCTCTTCCGTTTTTCCGGAGAACATACTGCCGCAGATTACTGTTATCGATCCCCTCACCGCGCTCATTCTCGTCAATGGGACATGCTCCTCACTCGTGCCGACGCCGATCCGGCTGATTGTGTCACCCTTGCGTTACTCTGGCATAATGTTAGCATAACCTTAGTTCGGCGCGCAAACGTAAAGTGCGCAATAACGAAGTCGACCTTACCAGTTAGGAGCAGATATGGCCGAAGAGAAGGCGGAGCGTATCCGAAAACTCGCGGATGCGCTCAAGGACAGTCACGTGTCAGCGGCATGGAACGCCGCGCGTGAATTGGCAAAATTGGGTCCGGAAGCGAACAGCGCAGTATCGGCGCTCGAAGAGGCAATGGCCGGAAAGGACCAGACGACCGCGCTCTGGGCCAGGTTTGCGCTGGCAAGGATTAACGGTGACATTGCAGCCCAACTGCCCTACTTCATCGCGGCGCTTACGGAGAAGAGGCGGATATGGGCAGGAATGGCGGCTACCGCGCTTTCAGGGTTCGGCAACGAGGCTGCGGGTGCTGTGGAAGCGCTGATACCCGAGCTAACAAGTCCGCGTACTGACGATCGGTGGGCCGCGGCGTGGGCATTGGGGAGCATCGGCGAACCTGCGGCCATAGGATTGGAAGCGCTCGTACTCGCCCTGGAGGATCCTGACGAAAAGGTGAGGTGGTATACGGCTTGGGCGATCGGACAGATCGGCGTTTCGACTCCCGGCGCCGTATCCGCCTTGCTTCGGTCGCTTGACGACACCGACGACGATGTTCGGGGCTATGCGGCTCTCTCGCTGGCAAGCCTACGTGCCGCAACCGTCGAGGCCACTCAAAAGATCGGCGCGCTTCTGGAAGAGGAGAATCCGAACCTGCAACAGGCGGCCAGAATGGCGCTCGATCGCCTGGAGGGAAAACCGCCGCTAAATGGCGTCTGAAATGCGGGCGAATTCCTGGAGCGAGAGCGTTTCTCCGCGACGCCCGCCATCTATGCCGACCTCGGCCAGCAGCGCTTCGACCCTGGCGCGATCTTCCATTGTGAAACCAAGGCCGAACGACTCTGGGGCTCGGATCAGGGCATTGACGAGGGTCTTGCGGCGCTGTATGAAAGCCGACCGGATTACGCGGAGCATGCGATTTTCGTCCTTGACCGCTACCGTGCCCGGCACCACCGGCGTAAGCGCCACTATCGCGGAGTTCACCTCCGGAGAAGGCAGAAAGACCGTCTTGGGCACGACCCCGATAAGCTCCACAACGGCATGGTACTGAACGAATAGGGACATGGCTCCGCAGGCATCCGAGCCCGGAGCCGCAGCCATACGTTCCGCGAACTCCTGCTGTACAAGCAGAACGATTCGCTTAAGGCGCGCCTTATTCGCAATCAGCACTTCAAGTATGGGCGTGGTGATGTAGTACGGAATATTTGCGACGACGATACCCTGTTCAGCGCCGAATGCGGTGTCGAATAGTTCCGGCAGGTCGATGCGAAGAAAGTCCTGAAAGATCAGGTGAACGTTGTCGTGGGGCTCCGTGACCTCCGTCAATATCGGCTCCAGGTGCCGATCGATCTCGACGACGGTGACGCTTGGGGAGGAGGTGGCGAGGGCGAGCGTCAAAGCGCCCAGTCCCCCGCCGATCTCGACGACCGGATCGCCGGACGGGAGGTTGGCCGCGCGGACGATCCGATCAAGGGTATTGCGGTCGCAAAGGAAGTTCTGCCCTAACCGTTTGGTGGGGCGGATTCCATGTTTCCGCAGCAATTCACTGGCTTGTTTTGGTGAACTGACGTCGATCATTGCCTGAACAACCCTGCAAAAAATGCGCGATCAAATCCTGCGCGTTTGGCGGACAGGCCTAGTAGTTGGTCAGTCGATGATGTAAACACGGACGGGTTTGTAGCTGGTTATTCCACGCGCCTGACGTTTATTATCGACACAAAGATCGATTCGATTGCGCTTTATTGCGCCGCCCGTGTCCGCCGCGATGGCGTACCCGTACCCTTCGACATATAACTTGGTACCGAGCGGAATGAACCTCGGATCCACAGCAACGACGCCGAAACGCGCCTTGAGCCCGGACGCCGTAATTCCACGACCGTCGCCGCCGCAGTTGTAGGGATCGTATGTCGTCGGGATCATTGTCACCATGCGCCGTCCGGAGAAATATCCACGAGATGGCAGCGTGGCGCGCTGGCCCTCTTGAATGATCTCTGCGACGGGCTTTGTTACTATTCGCTCCGAGACTTTCTCTCGGTGAATCTCGACACCGTCCGGTCGAGTTGTTACTTTGTAGACGACTTCCTTTTCGCCGTGAACGCCGCTTTGAACGGTTCGACTCGTGCCGCTTCTAAGCTGCGATGTTGCCTTCCTTGAGGTGGAATAAGGAATCGGCTCGCGCTGGGTAATACTGCGGATGCCGCCGACGTTGATATCGGCGGGCCGGGCAGCGAGCCCGTCGCGATGGCTGTCCGTATCCTGGGGCGATTTCGCCAGTGCGGGTCCTACTGTCATAAGACTGCAGACCGCCAATCCTGCCGCTATCACTACCAGACGGCCAGTGTGGTTGAGGGACACTTGCGGGTCCTCCTTTCCGTTCCGTAAGACACCGTTAGGCTGCCTTGTGGTGGTTGAAACCTCCTGAAATTGCCAGTGAATCATTGAGA
>JAYTEU010000094.1:0-2932 GCA_043734985.1 Chthonomonadaceae bacterium | reverse complement strand
TTGGTCCTTTTTGCTTGGTCGCTTAAAGATTCCATAGGGAGCCGTATCTTCCCTCACTTCCGATACTTTTGCAATTACCTCCTATGTGTATTTTCAGGTATTTTCTTCCTGGTTTCAAGGTTTCCTGGCTTCCCTATCAAAAATCTGCGTGATGACTTTCAATGAGCCGGGCGAGACGCATGAACGCAGATTTGCAGGGCGCAATCTCCACGAACAAATCGTCGCGTTCGGGTGTTGGGGCGGGGGCTATGAGGATGTCAGCTCACTATCTCCCTCACGACGCGCGCCGGCTCCACGCCGGAGAGACGGGCGTCGAGGCCCTGGAACTTGTAGGTGAAGCGCTCGTGGTCGATGCCGCACAGGTAGAGGAGCGTAGCGTGGAGGTCGTGGACGGAGACTACGTTCTCGGTGGAGCGGTAGCCGAAATCGTCGGTTGCGCCGTAGGTGATGCCGGGCTTGATGCCGCCGCCCGCTAGCCAGGTAGAGAACGCGAGGATGTGGTGGTCGCGGCCCGCGCCCTGAGCCATGGGCGTCCGGCCGAACTCGCCGCCCCAGATGATGAGCGTGTCGTCGAGCATTCCGCGCTGCTTGAGGTCGAGCACCAGGGCGGCGCTGGCGCGGTCCGTCTCGGCGGCGGTCAGCGGCATAAGGCGGGCGATATCAGCATGATGGTCCCAGGCGCGATGGTAGAGCTGGATGAACCGGACGCCGCGCTCGGCAAGGCGGCGGGCCTGGAGGCAGTTCGAGGCGAAGCTGCCGTCGTTGGGCTGCTTGACGCCGTAGAGGTCGAGGATGGACTTCGGCTCTTTCGACATGTCGCTGAGCTCGGGGACACTGGACTGCATGCGAAACGCCAACTCGTACTGCGCGATGCGGGTCTGGATCTCGGGGTCGATCCGGTCTTCGGAGAGCATCCCGTTCAGCCGCTGGATCTCGTCCACCACCTGCCGCTGGGTGCTCTGGCATACGCCCTCCGGCAGACCGACGTAGTGGACGGCATCGCCTCGGGACTGGAACTGCACGCCCTGGTATTTGCCCGGCAGGAACCCGCTGGACCACTGCCGCGCGGAGACAGGCTGTGCGCCGCCGTTCTTGCCCTGCGACACCAGGACCACGAACCCCGGCAGACTATCCGTTTCTGTCCCCAGGCCGTAGAGCAGCCACGATCCCATACTCGGCCGCCCCTTCAGGATTGAGCCGGAGTTCATAAAGGCGTGGGCCGGATCGTGGTTGATCTGTTCGGTGATCATGGAGCGCACGATGCAGATATCGTCCGCGATGCCGCCGATGTGGGGGAACAGCTCGGTGATCTCCTGGCCGGACTTGCCCCACTTCTTGAATTCGGCGATCGACCCGAACACCTTGAGCTGAGTGTTCTGAAGCTGCGCAAGCTGCTGCCCCTTGGTGAGAGACGCGGGAAACGGCTCGCCGTGCATCTTGCGCAGGAGCGGCTTGTTGTCGAAGGTTTCCAGATGCGATGGCCCACCCGCCATGCAGAGATGGATGATCCGCTTCGCGCGGATAGGAAAATGCGGCGTAGCGAGCACTCCGCGCAGGGAAGTCCTGCCTGCGGAAGCCTGCGCGCCCACCCGGTTTGCGCCCAGCATCCCCAGCGCGATCCCGCCAAGCCCGTAGGCCGAATTCTTAAGGAACGCGCGGCGGCAAAGGCTGCGCTCCCAGGCTGTTTCGAGGTCGGGTTGGTTCATGGTGGTCAGTATCTCGTTATCGTCTCATGTAGGTTCAGAATTACCCGGCAAACGCTGATCCAGGCCGCCTGCTCGACCGGGTCTTGCCTTGTTTCGGCGGGCGCGATGCCGATGGTGAACAGCTTTTTGGCGTCTTCGGGGCGCTGGCGGTATTCGCGCCGCATTGCGTTCAGGAACTCCAGGAGCGACTGCTTCTCCTTTGCGTTCGGCGTTCGAGACAGTGCGATGTCATAGGCGCGGTCGAGGCGCTCGCCGTCTCCGGACACAGCGGCCAGGCGGTCGGCGAACTTGCGCGCGGCCTCCACAAACGCGGGATCGTTGAGAAGGGTCAGCGCCTGCTGCGGCGTATTGGTCACCGTGCGCGACGCGATGCAGTCCTCGCGTGAAGGCGCGCCGAACGCTGCCAGCATCGGGTGCAGGAACGTGCGCTGCCAGTGCGTATAGAGGCCGCGCCGCCACTGCCGGTCATCGCTATCCGACTTGTAATCCCGGTCGGGAAATTGGATATTGACGTAGTAACCGGCGGGCTGATACGGCTTGCTCGGCGGCCCGCCGACATCCTCGTTCAGCAGGCCGGAGATGACCAGCGCGTTGTCGCGAACGAACTCGGCGTCGAGCCGCCGCGCGTTCTGGAAGGCGAGCAGCCGGTTTGCGGGATCGACCGCCTTGAGCTCGGGGCGAGGGCGAGAGGACTGGCGATACGTCGCGGACATGGCGATCAGCTTGACCATGTGCTTCACGTCCCATCCCCTCTCCCGAAATTCGACCGCGAGCCAATCCAGCAGCTCCGGGTGGCTCGGCCAGTCCCCCTGCGCTCCAAAATCCTCTACCTGGTCGCTCAGACCGGTACCGAACATCTGCTTCCAGAGCCGATCGACGAAGACACGCGCCGTCAGCGGATTTTCCGGCGAGACGATCCAGTTTGCAAGGTCGAGGCGGGTCAGCCGCTTCGCTTCGGAGTGTGCGGCCAGGGCGACGCCCACGCCCTGCGGCGCCGCAGCCAGGAAGGCCGGAACGGCGGGCGTGACGACCTCGCCGCCCTCATCCTGCCAGTTGCCGCGCCGCAGAACGCGCGTGACCGGCGGATTCCACGCCTCAGTGACCATCACAGGCGTCGTGCCCCCGTGGGCCTGAACGATGGCCAACTCGTGCGGGCGGAGCGCGGCGTAGGCGGGACCGTTCCAGGCTGTGGATTGCAGATAGGCAAGCAGGGCGATGGGCCGGTA
>JAYTEU010000093.1:0-2704 GCA_043734985.1 Chthonomonadaceae bacterium | reverse complement strand
CTTCTGGCTGCCGTCGCGGTTAACTGGGTGCTGTCGCGCTTCTGGCTGCCGTCGGCGGTTAACTGGGTGCCGTCGCGCTTCTGGCTACCGTCGCGCTTCTGGCTGCCGTCGCGCTTCTGGCTGCCGTCGCGGTTAACTGGGTGCCGTCGCGGTTCTGGCTGCCGTCGCCCTCCCCGCGCCGGATTGTGAAAACCTATCCCAAAGAAAAGGAATATTCTCGTCCAGGCGCGAAATCAAACAGCGACTAATTCTAACAGAGATGACAAAGAACTGGACAGCGACTATGGAACCACCGCCCGCCGTACCCGATTGGACCGAGATCGCATCCAACTTCGATCTGAGGGCGTTCCTCGATGCCTCCGAAGACGCCGTGATCGGTAAGACCCTCGACAACGTCATCCGATCGTGGAACCGGGCCGCGGAGCGATTGTACGGCTACACCGCCGAAGAGGCGATAGGCAAATCGCTCGCCATCCTCGTGCCCGAAGACCGCCGGGACGAGCTGCGGGATATCCTCGATCGGATACGCCGCGCCTCTCGCATCGAGCGACTGGAGACGGTGCGAGTGGCAAAGTGCGGTCGCAAAATCAACGTGTCGCTCGTTATCTGGCCCGTGCAGGACTCCTCGGGGCGAATTGTCGGCGCCTTCTCCATTGCCCGCGATATAACGGACCGAACCCAGAGCGCTCACGACCTGCTTCGACTCCGCGAGACCGACACGGAGCGCTCCCTGGTCATCGAAACGGCCAACCGTGTGGCGCTGGATATCCTCGCAAGCAACACCGGTACGGAGGCCCTGCGCCATATTGCCGAGGCTGCGCGAACGCTTGCCCACGCCAGGTATGCCGCGCTCGGAGTCGCGAAGCCGGATGGCGACGGCCTGCTGGAATTCATAACGACGGGCCTCACTCCTGGGGAGGAAGCCGTCATCGGCGCGCGGCCCACCGGCAAAGGCGTGCTGGGTCTTCTCATTCATCGAGCCGAGCCGCTCCGCATCGACGTGCTTGCCGATCATCCGCTTTCGGCGGGATTTCCTCCGAATCATCCGCCGATGGACAGTTTTCTTGGCGTCCCCATCCGGCGTGGCGACACCATCCTCGGCAGCCTCTATCTCACCAATAAGGAGGGCGGCGAGCCGTTTACCGCAGCCGATGAAGCCGCGGTACAGGCGATAAGCGCGCATGCCGCGGTTGCGATCCATAATCTGAACCTGCTGTCTCGGCAGCGCGCCCTCATCAGCGGCCTGATCGCGGCGCAGGAGGAGGAGCGCCGCGCGGTTGCCTACGACCTGCACGACGGCCTGACGCAATATGTAATGGCCTCGCACGCCCACCTTGAGGCGTTTCGCCGCGCCCACGATGCCGGCAAGGAGGATCGGGCCAATCGGGAGCTCGACCAGGGGCTGCGCTATCTCAAGGATGCCGTGCTCGAATCGAGGCGGCTCGTCAACGGCCTGCGCGCGCTTGCGCTGGACGACCTCGGACTGGCCGGCGCGCTGGAGCAGCTAGTGACCGAGGAGAAGGCGCGCGCGGAGTGGGACGAGACCGAGTTCCTTCACAATGTCGCCGGGCGCCGCTATCACAAGGATCTGGAGACGACCGTGTACAGAGTCGCGCAGGAAGCCATGACGAACGCGCGCAAGCACGCGGGGGCAAACCGGGTGCGCCTGACGCTCCTGTCCGAAACGCCGGAGAATGGCGGTCCTGCCCATCTGGTGCTCCATGTCCAGGATTGGGGAGTGGGTTTTATCCCCGAGCATCGCGCCGACGATTATGGCCACGTTGGGCTGCAGAGCATGTACGAGCGTGTTACATTGATCGGCGGCGAGTTTCAATTGAGGAGCGCGCCCGGAGACGGAACGAGGATTCACGCGGTTTTTCCAATTTTAGAGTCCTATGGAAAGAAGGGGGACGCAGCATCGTGAGTAAAACGCTGGAGGGCGAAGCTATGCCGTCGGGGCGCATCAGGATCATGCTGGTGGACGATCACGCTATCTGGCGCGGCGGCGTGTGCAGCATGCTGGAAGACACCGAATTCGAGGTCGTGGCGCAGGCGTCGTCCGGTCGGGAAGCTGTGGAAACGGCTCGACAAGCCCTGCCCCGGCTCGTCCTGCTCGACATACGCATGGCTGGCGGCGATGGTTTGGACGCGCTCGTAGCCCTCAAGCAGGAGCATCCACGCATGGCCGTGGTGATGCTGACCACCTACGACAACCCGACCTACATGGCACGGGCGGTCGCGGGCGGCGCCGCCGGTTATCTCCTAAAGGGCATCGACCAGGAGGAGATGCTCCAGGCCCTCCGAGCCGTTGCCGGCGGCGAGACACTCCTGGCTCGCGCGGATCTCGTGCGGGCTCTCAGGAGCGTCACCGAAGGGGCCACGGGATCAAGAGACCTGATCGAGCCGCTGACCGATAGGGAGCAGGAGGTCCTTCGCCTTCTCGCGACCGGATTGAACAACCGCGACATGGGCTCCGTGCTCTTCATCGCGGAGAGCACCGTTAAAACGCACGTCGAGCACATCATCGGCAAACTGGGCGTATCGGATCGCGTTCAGGCCGCCGTCTGGGCCGCGCGCCACGGAATGGTCCCCGCCGAGGAATAGAGCCGCACGCTCGAAACACTTCTCTTGCGAACACAATCCGCCGTATTGCGGATGTACGAGGCCGCTGATATCCCTATAATAGAGCTATTACAATGCGATA
>JAYTEU010000092.1:0-6185 GCA_043734985.1 Chthonomonadaceae bacterium | reverse complement strand
CATCGCGGCTCGGTGCGAATGTGTTGGCAGAATAGGATCTGCAGGCGCTTGCGCAGCTTTCGGAACCCGGGCGCTCTGCCGTGAAACGGTGTTCGATCCGCCGCCAGGATGTGACTGGAGGGCGCCACAGCCCACACCGGGTGCTGATGCCAGACGGTGGGATTTGTGAATCGAACCGCGAGCACGGTTAACAGCTCAGCCTCTGTCAGCTCGGAACAGTGATACGGGTTGACCCCGTCGATCGCTCCATATACGTCTCGGTTCGGTGAGGAGACAATTAGGATTCCGTCCGGCGTAAGAACCCGCGAACACTCCGCCAGAAACGCAGCAGGGTTCGGAACATGCTCGATGGTCTCCAGCGAAACGACCAGGTCTACGGACGAACTCTCTAACGGAATTGCCTCCGCGTCGCCCACCCGCGCATCGACTCCGTACTTCCGAGCGGCATGTGCGCACGTCTCAGCACACCGATCGACCCCAATAACCGATAAGGCCCCTGAGCGCAGCAGTGCGGCCGCTCCATAACCTTCGCCGCACGCTATGTCCAGTACGCGCCTGCCCGGTGCGACCTGCATCGCGAGGCGGTAGCGATAGACATGCTCCCAAAACGTATCCGGGCTCGTCTGCCCCGGGACCATCCGTTCGCCGGTGAACTGCAATTCACCCATGGAACCATCCCGACTGTTCATTGCCAATATTGCTAATGAGGATCTGGCGCTTCAGGCTTCTTCTCCACAAAATAGTAAGGCTCTTCTTTCATCCGCGCAATGCCGACCCGTTTCAGCGCGGCTGCCTCTATAAGATGGCAACTCGCATCTCCTACTTGCCCCCGCCGGATTTCCGAATCGCTCAGCAGGCCCTCCATTCGATCGTACCGCTGCCAATAACCGGCAAAACCATGCCTCGTGTACGTCTTTTGGAACGTGTGGCCCGTCGCGTCGGTTAGGGTGTATTCCCGCTCTGGGCCGAAGAGGTAGGGAGGGAGGGCGTACTCTTCGACGGCATGCATGGTCGTACTAGGTCGAAGTCCGCAGCCGATCATAAGTATCTTACCGCCAAGCTCCATTATGCGATTGAAGGGTGAATTGGCGCCGCACGGCGTCGTGTCCCGCCAGTGATCGGCCAGGACGGCCTCGGCCTGACTGCCGACGGCGCAGACGGAGTGCGTGGGGTGAAGGCTGCGGAGCGTACCCTCCCGCGTTCGAAAATACTCCGATAGATAACCAACGCACGAGGGAGTACGGAGCGCATCGTGGATGTGCGGCGGCTCCTGGCGGTAGGTCAGCGCGGGCATCAGCAGCGTGCCCTGTTCACCGAGCGCCGAAAGCAGCGCCGCGATGATCTCCTCAGGGTCGCGCATGCCCAACGATTTGAAGGACGAGTGTACCATAAGCACGTCTCCGGCCTGTATGCCAATGGCTTCCAGTTGGGAATTCAAGTGATTGCTCATGTGGTGATCGGTGAATGCCAAACGCGCGATGACGTTAAAATAAGAGCGCGAGACGTCGCGGCATTGAAATGCCGGTCTAAGTTTACGAAGTCCGCCTGCGCGGACTCAATGCTTAACGGGTTCTTATTTAAAGGGCATTGTACCTAAAGCACAATGACGCAACACCGCGCGGCGCTGGGTTCCAGATGGCTCGGCACACAACCTATGGCAGAAGTCCCTTTTTCCGTAGCAGGCGCTCGGCCCAAAGGGCGTCGTCCCGGCGCAAAGGGCTGTACAACTGGCGCTCGTAATCGATGATCCGATCGTAAGCTCCCTCGTCGTAGACGCGATTTAGGACCGCCTGAAGATCGATCGGCACGCCTTCGTTCTCCAGTTTGAGCGGAACCATCATGCAGGGAAGGCGTTTGCGCAGGGATAGGGGCCACAACTCGAATTTATGACGGTCGAAGCTCCGGCTCAGGCAAACCAGATAGTCCCAGCTCTGAAACTTGATCTCCATAGGCCCGATCGGCGCCGAGGCCGTGTGCTTTCCCGTCCTCAGCAGATCGATCTCCAGCAGATGAACGGAGCTGTCGAGCACCTCTCTCTGCTTGCGGAGATAGTGATTCCTGCCAACGCCATCTGTCGCCTTATTGGAATAGCTCAGCAGTTCAACGACGGTGACCACATTGCCTGAACCTGCCTCTTGAATTTGAAGGTAGGTTTCCTTCTGATCTTCATCGAACACCGTCAGAATCGCCGGAGCAGCCGTCCTTTCCATCAACGTTGTTTGGCCATGCGAGGACTTCAGATCGCTCCCATTACCGGTCCTCACGATGGTCACGTCCGGAATAATTTGCCTCTCCGTCTCGGAGACATACAAGCGCTCTTCAATATTTGCGACATAATTCGGCGGCAGTCGCCGGTTCAGGGCGCTACTCAAATAGGTTAGGATACGGCTATGCACGCCGGGCCATAAGCCGGGGGCCTCCAAATACGGATCCATTCCAGGAAACGGACTGACCATTACTATCCTCCGAGTAAAACGTCTGGGAAGTCGCTAATGCCCCCTGGCCTCATTCCGCCGCGATACCTATGCTATGTTACCCTATACTATAATTCACGCATACCAGACCTCCAACGGCTCGATCTGGATTTGGGTATACTCAATGTAGGAGGCATTCTAATGACTATTACGCTTACGCCGCATACGGAAGCCCTGCTTGTCGAGAAGGCGCAGCGCGACGGACTCGACGCCAATCGAGTCGCCGACGCACTACTTTCGGCAGTCCTCCAATGGGAGATTCAGGAGGAATCCGAAACGGCGGAAGGCATACGTCGTGGTCTTGATGCAAGCGATGCCGGTCGTGTCCGAGCGTTTAGAGATTTTGCGGCCCACATGCGATTGAAGTACGCCTTGCCGGTTCATCTTTCCGACTCAGAAATCGGAAACGCTCCGTGACCTTTAAGGTCGAAACGACTGAGATAGCAGAAGCGGAGATTGAAGCGCTGTTTCTGAGGTTGAATATCTGGAATCCGGATATTGCAGGCCGCTGGCTTGAAGGTCTTCTCCGTGCAATCGAAGGATTAGATATATTTCCCAGGAGTCATCCTGTTGTTCGACAGAGCGAGCAACTCAATCGCGAAGTGCGGCGGATGTCGTATAAGCACGGCCGCACTACGTACTTGATCCTATTCTGTCTGATCGACGCTAACGAAATCGGAGACTCAGATATCGTACATGTTCTGCACGTCCGCCATGGCGCTCAGGGGTCTGTAACCGAAATCTAGTAATCAAACTAAGTGAAACAGCCCCCGTCCAATCAAGGACGGGGGCTGTTGTACAGGTATTCTGGCGACGACCTATTTTCCCAGGAGGTTGCCCCCCAAGTATTGTCGGCGCGGACAGCTTTCACGACCGTGTTCGGGATGGGAACGGGTGGGACGCCATCGCTAAGGCCACCAGAAAGCGGTGTCTCCTCCTCTTTTGCAGACGCCCTGGAGGAGCGGATTCTTCGCGAATTTGCAACTGTATCCGGTCGCGCCTGCTTTCTAATCAAAGCCCGCGAAACCAAAGATCATCAAGAGCCGAGCGACTCAGAAGTTTTGTATGGCCGTCAGCGAACAGCACGTTGTAGCGCAGGCCCTTGTCGAGATTCCCATGCCATTTGCCGGAAGCATCTGAGAGGACGTTCACTTCGGAAGGGGCGCGCAGACTAGTTACGGTCATATGCCGAACGGCCAACTCAGTGTGATAATAGTAGCTGAGGCCAAATCTTTCAAATGCAGTCGGCGTGGCATTAAGGGCAAGTCCGGTAAAGTCGTCGTTTCTGAATCCGAAGTCAGACGGACACTGGAAGATGCCGTGTGAGCGAGTGTAGGGTTGAAGCGCGTCTTGAAGCATAGGCAGATGTGGTATCTGACTCTGGAAATCCGGGTACCTGTCCCAAATTGACGGAGTATACTTGTCCGCGGCGTCAAGTGCCCAGGGATAGAGGCCATCGTAATCCTGCGAATACATTGTGATGGACATGCCGATCTGGCGAAGGTTGGAGGAACACACCAGTTCGCGCGCCTTGCCGCGTGCGGCGGCAAATACCGGAAGCAGCAATGCCATAAGCACCGTGATTATCGCGATTACTGTAAGGAGTTCAACTAAGGTGAACGCCTGATGCCGCATTTTGCCGCTCATGGGAAATGCCATCCTTCTTCTCCTGTGTGCCGCGTTCCGATGCGCGGAGGCGCCAGGCAGCACCGGTATAGTCCTGCAATAACCAATCATACCGGCGAAGCGAAGGATAACCTTTTTCGCTTCGCCGGAAGATCCATGATTTCAGGTCACGCCGCAAGGCAGCCGGCCTGTCCCGTACCGTTGAGATTCGGATAACACACCGATGCGCCACCAGATTCTGAACCTTGCATGTCGTACATGCCGACTGACACCTCGGTTCCATCGGGGTACACACAGTACTTGTTGTAGCGTGTGTAAAGAGCGCAATGGTAGTATTTGCTTCCATTTGCCCAGAATGGGTCGCACTGCGCGCAGTCTGCGCCGGAGTACACAAATCTGACGCTTACTGTGCCGGTTGGGCACGGGGTTGTATAATCGGCTACCGCCGGGCAGGGGCCCTCCACACTCGCCTGAGCCGCCCGTTGGCTGCTCATCATCAGGCCAATAGCGGCCACTACAAACATTACGAGAAATGCCGAGTTTACAGTCCTAATCATGATCTTTCCCTTTCACCTGGGGGCTTCGAACGGTGGGTATATCTCTTGTTCCGGCCCAGGCAGAAAATTCGGTTTGCCCGGGATATTCTGTGTAATTATGGTTGACTCGGTTATGCGGCCGGACGCCCACAGTACGACTTTTGTCGGCCCGGGAATCGCCGAGAACGCTATCTCGATATCGTGATGTTTCCGAAACGCGGACTCGTTGCGATCTTGGACAAATTTGCGTTCCTTTACGTCGGATGTTCCCTTGCTTCCTGGCTGCCATGTGAATGGTGGCCCGTTCCCGCCTAGATCGGAAAAAGTCAGACCCGCGGTTTCGGGCGATAGCAAATTCGAAGGCAGTTCCCTCCAGACGCGATCGCGAATGGCAGTGTCACCTGGTTGGGCACGCTGCATTTGCCGAAGGAGCCCCGTGTGTTTGTCGGCCCAGATGCGCCATTTATCGCGTAGGAGAGGCGCTTTCTTACGTGCGGCATCCGCTTCGTTCAGTTGCTCCTGCTTGCGCTCCTCCTTTGCAAGTACGTAGCCGCTAGTACTCGCGTTGCGGTTTGCACGCAGGAGCCATGAACTGATTGTGAGTACAGAGATCGTCGCTGTGGCTATTGCGATTCCACCCAAGATCAGTGTACGGCGGTCCTGGCTTGCTCCCGTGGTTTTGAGTGTCATTACTCACGTGGTCCTTTTATTCACGTAACGCGGCGGCTAGGTCACCGCGCGCCTGGAACGAACGGGTAATATATCCATTGCGAATAACCATTGCAATGGTCCGACCGTCCGGAGTCAGTCGATCGATAAATCGTTGATCGGCAGGTTGGAAAAGCGTAAGGTGCCCATGACCGGACCCGGCTTGCATTCTGTCGATTCCGTCCACGGGTTTAACTGAAACGACCAACACGTCCAGATTATGGACGAGGCCCTGAAATGCCCATTGTGATGCAGACAATGAACAGCCGCAGTCCGGGCGGTCCACGATCAATAGAGCGATAGGATGCGTGTGCCAGTCGTATCCGGGTATTTCTGGCGCACGCATTGATCTCGCAGTTATGTACCATGTGAAACCGAGAATGGATGTGGCAGCCATCATTCCGATCAGTAATGCGCGGCTGCCTAATAAGCCAGATTGCTTACGTTGAAACATGTTGCCTCCCTTGCTCATTAGCGAGAGTAACCGTATGTACTTATCTCGGACCCTCGCTGTCTTCGGGTGAGCCCTGCGTTTCACTCCTGGTTGGCCTCCTTGAATATTGGGAATTTTACGTTGCTATGCCGTTATAGAATCAGCCCCCCCCCCGAGAGTAACGCGGGAGGGAGGCTGTGAAAATCGCTTAAGAGCTATTTGGTATGGTATGCCTAAATTACGATTTTGTCAATAGAAAAAGAGGCGATTTTTCCCATTCCGATGGAAAAATCGCCTCTTTTTACGAATTATTCTGGCGACGACCTATTTTCCCAGGGGGTTGCCCCCCAAGTATCGTCGGCGCGGATAGCTTTCACGACCGTGTTCGGGATGGGAACGGGTGGGACG
>JAYTEU010000091.1:0-2866 GCA_043734985.1 Chthonomonadaceae bacterium | reverse complement strand
TCGCGGGTGTTCCAGACCGGGTTGAGCATCTGCGCGTGTAGAAAGCTCTCGTGCGAATGCAGCTCCAGCCCGTCCGCGCCGCCTTCCGCAGCCCTTCGGGCCGCGGTCGCAAACGCCTGCACCAGATCCTGCAATTCATCGATCGAGGGGACATGGCGGCCAGGCCCCCGATACTCAGGCTGTACTCGCTGTGCGGACGGCGCGCTTCCGACGATCGGGGCGCCCGCCAGCGGCTTGAAACCGGGGTGGCAAAGCTGCGCAAAGACCTGCGTGCCGTGCCGATGCCCGGCGTCTACCAGGCGTCGATAGCGGGGAATGATCTCGTCGCTGACGCTCTCCATCCAACCGGAACCCGGCTTAGGCGAGGTAGCTCCGATGACGAACAGCCCCACGCCCCCCTTCGCGCGCTCTTCCAGGTAGGCCGTGAAGGCGTCGCTCGGCAGGCCGCCATCCACCCACCAGCCCGCAAAGTGCCCGCTGACCGCGATCCGGTTAGGCAGGGTCACGTTCTTGAGCTTGAGTGGCTGGAAGAGGTGCGGAAAGCGCGCATGTGGACCCGTTGCTGCCATTATGGTCTCCCCTCGCCTCCCTTCGCTGGGAGGTAAGCGAATGTTGCTCTACGACGAATTTTCCTTGCGAAAGGATGCGCGAACGGGCTGTAAATTGACTTCCGACGAAGCAAGCGATGGAGAGCAGGAGCTTTAACACGCGCCTCTGCCTAAACGCGATGCTCGGCCGATTCGACCACCGCGAACTGCGATCGTCCCTACGTAGGTTTGCGCCGGTATCGGGCCGGAATCCTGCTTTTTACAGTGGACTGCATTATAATGTGCTACTTGTCAGAGCAACCGAATTACAGTAGAATGGCTTCTACCATTGCCGGGAGAATGACGTCCTTCCCTACGATACCGTTCGGCTGTCGGCCTCTCCCGACGACACGCTGCTCGAATTCCTGGAGTCCACTTATCGTGCCGCTGTCGATCTGGGCAAATGGGATCGCGCCGCACTTGAATTCAACGTCGATCCAAGACCGTTGGAACAGCACGGAAAGAATAGCCAGGATCGCAAGCCCTAAAACGGTTTGACGATTGAGGAAGCGGAATGGGGGAGTGCAGTGGCTGACAGGGCTGGATTTACCGTCGGTATCGGCGTGCGCGACATTACGCCGCCGGACACCTTGATCCGCGATGGCAGGATATGGCTCTGGGGTTTCGGGAGCCGAACAAAGCCTGCCGACGGTGTACACGACCGGTTGAACGCGCAAGCGTTGGTCATACGCGATGCGCAAGGAGCCGCGATCGTACTCGTTTCTGTCGATCTTGGCGCGCTCGACCCCTTCCTGACCGCCGCCGTGCGTGTGCGCGTCGAGAGAGAGCACGGTATCCCTGCCGAGCGCACATGCATCAATGTCACGCACACGCACGGCGCGCCGGCCGTCGTCTCTATCCCGACGTGGTCGCCCAGATTCGACAGGGCTGATCCGGAGTATTTGCGGCTGGTGGAGGATGGGATAGTGGACGCGATCCGTGCCGCTATTTTGGCCGAGGCGCCTGCCGCTCTCCAGTTTGCGCGAGGCAGTACAGGAATCGCTTACGACAGGCACTTCGGCGAACCGGGCTTTCACGATCCGACGCTGGACGTGCTAAGGGCCATTCGCCCAAATGGCGAAACGATCGTGACAGCCTGCTTTACGGCCTGCCATGCAGTAGCCCGCGGCGATTACAATCGGGTTAACACCGATTTCGTAGGACCCGCGAGGATGCGCATTGAGCAGGAGTTCGGAGGCGTGGCTCTCTTCTTCCAGGCGTTTACGGGCATCTCCAACCCGAAGGTTCGCGACGCAGAGCGGATCGGTGCGGAACTGGCGGAACATGTGATCGGGCTTTGCAGGGGTTCGATGGAGGAGATCACCGGTTCCGTGGAAGGAAGGCTCGATGTCATCCGATTCCCATTCCAGCCGCTGCCTGCCGAATCCAACCTTAAGCGCGCACGGGAGACTGCCGGGATCTACCGGCGGTGGGCGCGTGCAATGGCTGAGCTGGGATCGACCTGCCCGGCGGAGCTAACGACACCAATCCAGGCGATACGGATTGGCGAAGGCGAGGATGCCTGGATTTTATCCATCAGCGCGCACGAAGTCACATCGGACCTCGGCGCGCCGATCCGTGCGCTCCGTCCCCGCAATCGCGTCACGCTCCTCGGTTTCTCGAACAGCCAGTTATCGTACTTGCCCTCTCGCCGCGTGCTGACGCTGCCCTCAGCCGAAGAGCCGTTCCCCTTCTGCGCCAACTATGAGGGTGGCGTGGCGTTCGCCTGGTACGGCCACCGCGCGCCCCTGAGTTTCGATGTCGATGAGCGGTTCGTCGCCGGATACGCCGCTTTGCTGGACCGAGCTCCGGCCTATTGATTCAACGCTCGCGATGCAGCATGGAAGTGGAGCTGCAATAGTCCACAAGGTATTGGCCAGGCGCACTCAATACGAAAAAATGTGCGGATTGCGCTCGCCATTGCCCGCTTTGTCTGTAGCGACTGCGGTATATTTGGCCTGGGGCATTGTAAAGAGCGCTTCCCATTCCGCGAAGTTAGCTGTCAAGGCTGCGGCTGCGACCCCCTTTACCGAAATTCGCGCGATCGTATCGTTGTCCGCTGCACAGCCACGCACCAGAACTCCGTTGGCGGTCGTCCCCACTTCTGTGATTACTGGGACAGGCGGAACATCATCCAGGACCTTCGAAGAGGGCGAGTAAGTAAATCATTAGAATTCGCGTCATAGTATGCTTCTGCAGACAACAAACTAAATTCGTCGCGTTCAGCCTCGGTAACGCGCCCGTGTAGGGGAGAATAGGAGTAGGAGACCCTGCTCCTT
>JAYTEU010000090.1:0-4662 GCA_043734985.1 Chthonomonadaceae bacterium | reverse complement strand
GCGATACGGCGCGCGGAGGAGATATCCGCGGCGGAGCCTGGACGATACTTCATACCGCAGCAGTTCGATAACCCCGCAAACCCGGAGATCCACCGCCGTACCACCGCCGAGGAGATATGGCGCGACACCGATGGACAGTGCGATATCCTCGTCGCCGGGGTCGGGACGGGCGGCACGATCACGGGCGTCGGCGAGGTGATTAAGGCGCGCAAGCCCTCGTTCCGCGCAGTGGCCGTCGAGCCGACTGCCTCCGCCGTGCTGAGCGGCAGGCCTAAGGGTCCGCACCCCATCCAGGGCATTGGAGCGGGCTTCATTCCGAAGAACTTGAACACCGAAATCTACGACGAAGTTGTCGCCGTTACGAACGAGGACGCCATGAATACCGCTCGGCGGCTTGCCAAGGAGGAGGGCATCTTTGCCGGGATCTCCTCCGGCGCGGCCGTCTGGGCTGCTCTACAGGTCGCGCGCCGCCCCGAGAGCAAGGGTAAAATGATCGTCGTCATTATCCCCTCGACCGGCGAGCGCTACCTTTCCACCCCCACCTACTCCATCTACGCCGACCAGTCCTAGCACAAGCCTATATGGCGGCATTACCGCTTCAACCGGCTCCAATTTTAGAAGCCGGTTGTCTGTTGTACGGACTCGTTTGCGTCGGCTGCTCAACCCTGCCCAGGCTCGGCGGAGTTTTGCCTGGCGTACTATGTTTGTCGCGCGTATCGCTTGTAACGCGTGCTGACATGGTGTACAATGCAAACATGGTCGCTCATATTGGAAATTTGAAGTAGGGAGGTTGCGATTGTGTCTCAAACTGTAAGTCTGCGACTGCCGAATGAAATCGTCGACCGCCTGGACCGATTTGCTCGAATGCTGGGAAACGGAACCACACGTTCCCGGGCAAGTATGATACTGATCGACGAGGCGCTTCGGGAAGAAGAGTTCACCGGAATCGAATTTCGAAATACCTCGGTGGGGCGACAGCCCTACATTAAACAGACCGGCATGGCGGTCTGGGAATTCATTATGGTGGCGCGCCGCTTCGACCTCGATGCAGAGCGCACTTCCGAACATCTGGAGTATCCCGTAACCATGGTGAAAGCCGCGCTCACATACTATGAATCCTATCGAAGCGAGATAGACCAGGCTCTTGCGGATAATGTGGTCGGTGAAGGTCGGCTGAAGCGGATGTTTCCGGACTTGAGCATCATCGAAGTGGGAGCGAACAGCGATGTGCTTCCCTCCTGAAGCGATGGGTGCGAATTTCGGAGTACAGGAGCACTCGCTATGCCGGGTTTTCTGACCGACGCACATATGTCACCTAGAGTCGCGGTGCAAGTTCAGGCGAAGCGCCGGGATTGCCAAATCCATAGCCTGAGATCGTGGCGTGGAGGCAGATTGCTGGACGCGGAGGACGACGAAATCCTCATCGCCGCATTCGAGGAGGGGTTGACTCTGATAACCTATGACCAACGCACGATAGTTCCGCTTGTCAGCCAATGGATGATGGAAGGACGGAGCCACGGCGGGGTTGTATTCATTGACGAACAGAGCATTCTGCAGGAGGATATCGGAGGGCAGGTGCTTGCCCTCGTCGAACTGTGGGATAGCGCGAATACAGACGCATGGACTGTCCGAATCATTTGCCTCAGGCGCGCGCGAGCCAGAGGAGACTCAGGTCACAACGCGAGCTAAAATGCAGGAGGACTGCCAATGATAATCAAGGATAATGAGGTCGTCGAGGTTGAAACCCCGTCGGGACCGATGCGCACCTACCTGTTCCGCCCGGCCGCCGAGGGGCGGTATCCCGGCCTTCTGCTCTACTCCGAGATATTCCAGGTGACCGCCCCCATTCGACGCACGGCCGCCCTTCTGGCGAGCAACGGCTTTCTCGTCGCCGTGCCGGAGATATATCACGAGCTGGAACCGGCGGGAACGGTGCTCGCCTACGATGAGGCGGGAGCGGAGCGCGGTAACGCCCACAAGACCACCAAGGTACTGGCGAACTACGACGCCGATGCGCGCGCCGCCCTCGATTACTTGAAATCCGACTCGCGCTGCACGGGACGGCTGGGCGTAATGGGGATCTGCATCGGCGGGCATCTCGCGTTCCGCGCCGCGATGAACCCGGACGTGATGGCCGCAACCTGCTTCTACGCAACCGATATCCACATGCGCGGGCTGGGCAAGGGGATGAACGACGATTCGCTGGACCGGATGGGCGACATTCACGGCGAGCTGATGATGATCTGGGGAAGGCAGGATCCGCACGTGCCGCGCGACGGACGACGGCTCCTCTACGACGCCATCAGCGACGCGAACCTAAATTTCCAATGGCACGAGTTCAACGCCGCGCACGCATTCCTGCGCGATGAAGGGCCACGCTACGACCCTGCGATGGCGCAGATTTCGTACGGGATGGCGTTGGAGCTGTTCAAGCGACGTCTCGGCGAGGGCGACCTCCCCGCGCTCAAGCCGGACGCCGCCGCGGCGCAGACCAAACACTAAAGATCCCATTATTCCAACACTGTCACCGCGCCGCCGCAGCTCGATCCCGCGCCCGCGGTGCAGCCATAGCAGTGGCCCCTCGTCACGATGGCTCTATTGCCCAGCGCCGCAGGATCGAAGTCGGTGATGGTTCGGGGATTACCAGCGGCGACGGGAAGCTCGAGCATCTGGTTGAAGTCGCAGTCGTAAAGCCGGCCGTCCCAGCCGACGCTCACCATCGTACGGCACATCAGGCCATCGACGGCGCGCGGATTGAAGCTGTTGACCAGGCGCTCCATGTACGGTTCATAGTTGCCGGACCGGTGAAGGTACTCCAAAAACCGGCTGATGGGCATATTGGTAATCGTATAGAGATTGTTGAAGACCAATCCATGGCGCGCGTGCAGTTCGCGCTTAAAATCCCGCTCGATAAGATTCTGATCCGGGGGCAGGAACGCGCCGACTGGATTGTAGACCAGGTTGAGGCTGAGCCCCGATCCTTCCCGCCCGTATCCCTCGTCGTTCAGGCGGCGCAGTGCAAGAATGCTCTGGTCGAAGACGCCCCGGCCCCGCTGCGAATCGGTCTGCTCCGCCGTATAGCAAGGCAGGGACGCGATGACTTCCAGCCTGTTCGCGCGGAAAAAGTCGGGCAGGTCGTCCATTCCCGGGGTGAACTGCACGGTCAGATTGTGCCGCACGATCACGTGCGCACCTGCTCGGCGCGCTTCCGTGGCAAGAAATCGGAAGCTGGGATTGAGCTCGGGAGCGCCGCCTGTTATGTCCACAGTTTCTATGTGATAGCGCCGCACCGCATCGAGAACCCGATCGACGGTTTCGCGCGTCATGATCTCGGTGCGGTGCGGCCCGGCATCCACATGGCAGTGCTTGCAGGCCTGATTGCAGAGCTTGCCGACATTCACCTGTAGCGTGGAGACGCTGCCCGTCGCTCGAAGCGCCGGCAAGTCGTAGCGCGCCAACATATCGGTGAAGGCCGGCGGATCCCCTATGCCGGTCAGTTTGTTCTCTCCTCGGCATCTCATAATTTCCCCCTCCCGCCTAAAACCGAATTCGTTTCGGACGTCCGACCGGGACCAAGGTCATTCCGGCGTGCACTGTATAGGATCATTCACGCTGAGCTCTGGATGAACCTAGGCCGTGCCTTTGATGTAGGTCATTGCCTTGTCGAACACCACGGGGCCGACCTGCGCCCCATTACGAGGCCGTCCGTGATATCCTCCTGGAAGTGAATGCCGCCCGTCAGACGCGAGTTCGCGGCGGCATCCGCAGCTTCGGTAAACGTGTTCCACGTTACCGAAACCGCCGAAGCGGGCACGAGCCCGGGTTCGAGAGCGGAGCTTCCGGCAGGGAAGTTCTGGGTAAATCCGAAGGCATCGCTTCCGGTGAACCGCTTCAAGGCTTCGGCAGCGGAGGCGCTGAAGACGCTATGGCCGGAGTTATAACTTGGGAACGCAGGAGTGACGAACGTCGGCGACTGGTAGGTTCCGAAATTCTCGCCCTGAACCGCGACAGCGCCCTGCCCCGGCCCACCCCAGGCGTCGATCGTCTTCCCCTTGAATGCGATGTGGATCGCCGTAAGAGGGCGCACCGAATCGTATTGCCGCTTCGTATCCCAGCAGGCGATGCCTCCGTCGAAGACCGCGTTGGCTACCACAAAGAACATCTTAGCGTCGGTATCCAGGCTGTTGTTGTCCCGGCTGGAGGCAAAGTCCGCGAACGCCATCCAGTGGCCGGGAGGCTGCACCGTGCCTGGCCCGTCCGCCCAGTACTCCGTATTCAGCTTCTGCATCGACGTCAGGTTCGCGCTGGCATCAACGATCAACTGGCACTTTGCAAGGTATTCGGCGCTTCCGAACTTCGAGAGTACTACCCCGTTGCGGAACTGAGAGCCGGAGGCGAGGGCGAAGGGCTTCACCAGGCCCGCTGCGGCGCCGGCGTACGCCTGGGTGACGAACCCGCCCGATCCGTTGGAGACGCGGAGCGCCTGCCAGTGATCTGGGTCCGCGACGATGTTGGTAGTCGGATCGCCCGTGTCGGAGGCGTTCTTCGCAACATACCCCGAGTAGTCGGAATATGCCCCGGCGTGCTGGTCGCCGAGCTGGTTCGCCCCGTCGGTATGGCGGAAGGCGAGAAGCGCGTTCGCGACCGTATTGCCGATACCGG
>JAYTEU010000089.1:0-2934 GCA_043734985.1 Chthonomonadaceae bacterium | reverse complement strand
CAGACTCGAGAGGGACGCGACCGAACCGGGCAGTTTTTGATCGAAGGGGTACGCCCACTCGCGCAGGCTGTCCAGCAGGGCGAGCGCGTCGAGATGCTGGTCGTCGCGCCGGACCTTTTAACGAATACGCTCGGCCGCAAACTGGTGAAGCAGCTTCGCATTGCGGGCACGCCCTGCTTCCGGCTGACGCCGGAGGTGTACCATAGCTTCTCGCAGGCAGAGGAGCCGCAGGGCGTCGCAGCGGTCATGAAGCAGCGATGGGAGAGACTGGAGCAGGTCCGTCCTTCGCGAGGGCTCTGCTGGCTCGCGGTGGAGGCGGTGCAGTCGGCGGGCAATTTGGGCACGATCCTGCGAACCAACGAAGCGGTGGGCGGCTCCGGCGTAATTCTGATCGGCGACACGGTGGACCCGTTCGATCCGACGACCGTGCGGGCCAGCATGGGAGCGGTATTCAACCAGAAGTTCGCCCGGGCCTCCGTCGGCGCGTTCGGAGAGTGGAAGCGTCGGCATCAGTGCCTGCTCGTCGGCACGTCGCCCTCCGCTGCGCTCGACTATAAGGAGGTGACCTACCCGCCTTCGCTCGTTCTGCTGATGGGCGGCGAGAAGAAGGGCGTCTCGCCGGAGGTCCAGGCGCTGTGCGATACGATGGTGAAGATCCCGATGGTCGGCAGGGGCGATTCGCTCAACCTGGCGATAGCGGCCGGTATCCTGCTCTACGAGGTGTTCGACCAGCGGCGAATGCGAAATTCGAGTCGCTTTCCTGAACGTATATTCACATAGGCTCGCGGCGTGTTCGAGTAAACTGACTCCATCCAATGTCTGGGTGCGAAACTTATGCCTCTTGAGAAACTGCCATTGCAAGTTCTAATTGTGGAAGACGAGCCGGGGGTTATGCGGCTTCTGCAACAGACGGCAAATGAAGCGGGATATAAGACCGATGCCGCCACGGATGGATTGACGGCGGTGGAGAGAGCCTCGACCAGGCAGTTCGACCTTATTCTCCTCGACGTGAAACTTCCAGTGATGGACGGCTACGCGGTCTGCCGCGAACTGCGGAGGAGCCAGGTGAACACTCCCATACTCATTATCACCGCGAAGGATACCGAGGCCGACAAGATCGAAGGACTGGATTGTGGAGCAGACGACTATATTATAAAACCATTCTCACTCGGCGAACTGCTGGCCAGGATGCGTGCCTTGGTGCGCCGGAGTACGCTGCCTTCAGCCCCCTTGCGGGTGGCGGATTTGACGCTGGACACAGCGCTTCGGCAGGCGTCACGCGGTGGAAGGTCCATCTACCTGTCCGCAACCGAGTATAACCTTCTCGAATACCTCATGCGCCATCCCGGGCAGATCCTCTCCCGCGCCGACATTCTGCAGCATGTCTGGCAATACGACTTTGCCGGCCTCGACAACGTGCTCGACGTCTATATCAGTCACCTGCGCGCCAAGATCGACAAGGGCAATGCGGCTCCTCTCATCCATACGGTGCGGGGACACGGTTTCCGGTTTGGCGATTAGAAAGCAACCATGCACCTCAGATCGATCCGGGCCCGAATGACGGTCGCCTTTGCGATCACGATCTCGATACTCATGCTCCTGGCCTGCGGTGGGCTGATCTGGTACGCCCATTACGCCGCGCAGCGTAAGGCCGATGCGCTGCTGGCATCAACCATGCTGGTGATACAGAGCGACCTCGCCGATAGCGTTCCGCGCATCGATCCCGTCGACATGCAGGACAATCTCAGGGCAGGCAATATGGCGCTGCGCATCGTAAATTCCGGCGGGCATACGCTCTATCAGTCGAGTGGCGAGCCGCCTGTCTGGCCGCTGCGCAACGACGGGAAATGGGTCGTCAAAGTTCAAGGGTTTCGCGACAACCGTGTAGTTTTAGGACTCCCCTGGCGGGAAACGGAACAGACACTCCGTTACCAGGCGCTTCTGCTTTTGATGCTCGGCTTGTTTGTCACCGTCGCGGCGACCATAGCGGACTGGTTTGTCGTTGGGCGAACACTATCACCGATCGGTGCGCTCGCTAATCAAGCGCGGGCGGCATCCGCGGAGAACCTGCACCTGCGTCTCCTTCCTCCGTCGGAGGATGCCGAGATCGTCGGGCTGGTCGCTACGCTGAATGGACTGCTCGTTCGTATCAGCGAAACCGTTGCGGCCAAGGGACGTTTTCATGCCGCCGCCTCCCACGAATTGCGAACTCCCCTTCAAGTCCTCCGCGGGCAGCTCGAGCTGGCTCTGCATCGAGACCGCTCCAACGCGGAGTACCGTCAGTTCATCGTGGAAGCGGATGTGTATGCCCGGCGCGTGGTTGTCCTGGCTCAGGATCTCCTTCTCCTGCACCAATTGGATGCGGCGAGATCCAGCGCCTCGTCAGAAGTGAACCTGGTGGGCGTCTGCGAGCGGACGTTGACCTGGCTCGAAGCGGAGATCCGCGAGCGCGGCATTCAACTCCAGAGGGAGTGGAAGCGCGACATTTTCGTGAATGCGGCGCCCTCCCACGTCGAGATGCTGGTCCGCAATCTCATCGAGAATTCCGTCAAATACGCCGATCGCGACGGACGCATCATCGTTGCCGTAAGATACTGCGTTCCACACGTCAAACTGCATATTTGGAACAGTAGCTCTGCACTGCCGGCCGATGAGGACGTTTCGACGTGGCTGGAGCCTTTCGTTCGGCCGGACAGCGTACGCCATCCCGATGCCGAGGGTACGGGGCTGGGATTGGCGATCTGCAAGGCGATCGTGGACGCCAACGGATGGACATTGGAACTGTGCCGCGAGCAGGGCGGCGTGGCCGCCACCGTGAATTTCGCGGACAACAGGCAGGAGCGCGCGAAATCCCCTTAACAGATCTTCAAACTTGAGAGGTTCGCTTTCGGATAGACTCTCTTAGTTGCGCCTGATCGGAACCGTGCCGAAGGC
>JAYTEU010000088.1:0-4489 GCA_043734985.1 Chthonomonadaceae bacterium | reverse complement strand
CGCCGGCGTCACGAAGCTTAACTGCGGCTTTCGCAAACCGGTCCGGCTCGACGGAATAGTGCCAACGCCCTGCTCGGTCCTTCTTGGGAACTCCTGCCGACGGCTGGACTAACAGCGGCGATGCTGTAGTATTTCTCATACGGGAAGTGATATTGACAAGCGTTTCGGGCTTATCGCCACAGTTAGCGCCCAAAATGTGAACGCCCTCACTGTCAAGCGCTTCCACCCACTCTTCGGCAGTAGCGCCGTCCGGCAGCGTTCCGTTTGCGCCGAAATGCGCAGTCACTGCCAGAACTTCGGGTCCGATCAGCCTGGCTGACCGTATCGCTTCACACGCAAGTTCCAGAGTTGTACACGTTTCGATGAGGAGCATCGATGGCCGTATAGAAGCCGAGTCAAACAGGTCGCGAAGCGCATTCGTTTCATCTGCGACAACCAAGGGCGGAAATGAAAGCCAGACGCCGATTTCGTCTGAAGCGGCAATCGCGGCATTAAGGGCGATGTTTGCTCCTGCCAGGCACTCGCTATACCAATCCGAGCCACCCCGACATCCGAATGTGTTGCTCGTGATGAACTGCGCCCCGGCAGAAATGTACGCATCGTGGATGGACCTTACAATGCGTTCATCCAGGAGGTTGGTCCGCAGCACATCCTCGGCGTTGATCCCCTGCCCTATCAGCTCGCTGCCCATAGCGCCATCGGAAAACATCGGGCTGCCGGAGCTTACTCGGTCCCAGAATCGATCCGTGGAAAGCAGCGCCACTATGCCTCCGGGAGAGTCAGAGCCTGTTCGAACACTGCCTGCATTATGTCGATCCTATTCAGCGTACCGACAACATTCCCATCCAAGTTCAAAACCGGAAGCCTAGTGTAATCGTTGACAAAAAAAGTACGCAATGAGTCTTCGATGCTGTCGTCCTCAAATATGGATGCCACTTCGAGCTTCATCACATTCGCTACCGGTGTCTTCGCGATCGTCTCTGAAAGCTGGGTTCTTTCTGTGCCATTTCTGATTTGGCCAGACGAATGTCCTGCATCCCATAGGTCTCTTGCGGCAAGGACTATATCCTGCTCGGAAAGGAAGCCGCATAGTTTCCCTTCCACATCCACTACAGGCATACTGTTAACCTGATAGATATCCATTAGATCAACCGCTTCAGCCAATGAAGCGTCCGGCGAAGTCTTGACGACGTGCGTTTTCATAAGTTGGCGCGCTTGCATATCATCGAATAGGATAGCACAAAAATTGGCTTCAAAGTCACCGTACTCGGGTCGGCGATCAAACAAATCGTCCGTATCGCATATAGAGCCTACCGTCAACGCTTAAGGTAAAGCGGAGGTTTGCGCTTGCCTTGAATGTCCACGGAATACACGCCGACGTCGAGAGACTTCCTGAGCAGGTTCCGGAACGTAAGCAGGCGTCGGCTCGGCAATATTAGGTCGGGGTAGCGCTCTTCCCACCAATGCTCCCGCCATTTGGAACCGTCCAGGATCAGAATGTATCTCGGCGCGCCGAACTGCTCTACCACGGCGCCATCGTTAGCCAGTCCCGGAATTACATTGATGGTCTTGAACCGGTTATTGAGGCATAACCCGGGCGCGACATCGCCGATTAGGGTGCTGTTCGGTGGCAGGTGTTCTGCAAGCCATCGGTCGGCCTCCTTCTGTCGATAGCTAAGATGCAGCAGCCAATCGCCGGTCCAGTAGGTATTGACTACCGCCCAGATCATCAGCCCAACGATCCAAATCTCCGCGGACTGATTGACGCCCGCGATCTCTCGTCGAACGGGTCGCGAGCCCATGCGCTGGAGTACGGACAATGTCAAAAAGGCCAGCGCGATGCCTATGAAAAGGGCGCACATTCCAGGAACGTCGATCGGTGCAAGTCGAATTCGCAGAGTCTGACCCAAGAGGCATAGGAGATAGCTGCCAAGCACCGCCATGAGCGTCTTTCGCTCGACGATTTCGCGGCCGAGCCGAGGCGCGTCGGTCAAAACATAGGCTGCAAGCGCGGCAATCGCTGGATAAAACAGGACGTTGTATCGGCTCGGAGCGTAGTTCACGCAGCACAGAAAGACTGCGTATGCGGCAAACCACCAGCCAAGAAGTGCAAGCACCGCCTGCTTAGGTCGGCCTGGCGCCATGCCTCCTACATTGAATGAGATAAGCGTTCGGCCCGCGCCGGTAGCGATTGCCCAGCACGCCGCCGTTATCGCCATGCTTACTTGAATGGGCGAATGCCTCATCAGATAAGGCATCGTGCCGCGATCGTATTCGAACAGCCCGTTCAGAATATTCCTGCCAAGTCTGATCGGTGATCCAGGCATCAGGAGACTGCCTAAATAATACCGGTTTGCCGCGGCAATCTCGCTTTGGTGCGGTACATACCAGATGACGGCAAATATCGTTAGACTCACGACCAGCCCTGTAGTGAGCGCGATCAAGTGCTGCCGCTGTGCTGACGCTTTAGTGTCCCCGGCGCCGGTCCACACCGCCAGAAAAAAGCCAGGAATTACTATTGCCGAAAGGCTGCGCGTGGCAAAGGAGAGCCCGAGCAGACAGCCGCACAAACACGCCCAGGCAAGCCTGACGTTCTGCTGTCGCCATTCGTCCTCAACGGACCGATTGCCGCTTGACTCTGAATGTGGGAGGCACCGCACCAGTGCGTACAAACTGCAGATCATTAGCGCCGTGGCGGGCGTATCGATCAAGGCCATACGATTGTAGAGTACGTTCATATGGTCCAGACCCAGAAACACGGTTGCGATCACAGCGGTAGTTCGTCCAAACACTCGCCTTAACGCGCAGTAGAAGACAGGCAAGGTAACAAGGCTCAAGCCGACCGAGATGAGCCGTGCCTGAATTGCTCCCACACCGAGGAGTCGAAAAACCAACACCTGCAGGAAATGCAGCGTGGGCATAATCAGCATGTTGTTGAACCCGTCGGTCCTGGCGGTTCCGAACAACACTACGTTTCGAGCGTTATGGATATAGAAGCCTTCATCGGTGAGGAGCGCCGTGCTCCACGAGAGCCTTGCATACGGGTCCGAGTCGAGAACGACTAGGCGTAATCCGATGGCCAACGCGGAAATCACCGCCGCTAACATCCAGAACCAATTGGCTGGAAAGCGATTCAGGCGCGGCAGAACCAGTAGGCGTCGAAGCGATCGGGTTAGGATTGGGGTTTCACGGCCCGCTTGGATCGTTGCATGTTCATCAGTCCCATCCACTAAGCGGTTCTCCGTAATGCAAGCGGAAAATTCCTGATTTTCGCGTATCCGGATAGCGCTGTCAGAACGGCTAGCGAAGCAAGGGAGATGTATGCGCCAATCCGCAGCATATCCGGCGCGTAGGTAAGTATGACTTCGTGTCTGCCCGCAGATACGGGCAGGCCGATCAGGGTTCCATCGGCACAGTATAGGCTGGCCGGGCGGCCATCGTTGATGGCTTTCCATCCAGGAAATGCGGTCCCCGAGTACACGAGGAACGCGGGTTCGGATTCGGCATCCAAGGTGAGGCGGATATTGCCTGGCCCGAGCTGTTGCCATTCTACCGGCAGAACGGGAGCAGTAGAAGACGTGCGGACAAGAGCGGCAATCTCACTAATACGAACCGCGGCCCCGTCCGAAATAAGGGTCGTACGCGATAGGTCGAACCCAGGAGCGGTCAAGACAGCGCCGAGGCGCTTCCGTCCCTCGACGCGCAGCACCGCGCGAGTCAGCCACGCGCGTGAAATTGGTACGGTAGGCTCCCACCCTGAAAGGGAACCGTGGCCGGCGATACTGTCGACTTTGCGGTACCCTGCCACTGGCTGGATACCTGTTCTGGGAAGCAGCAGCAAACCCGCGCCCTGCAGCGCGAAAAGTCGGGAAGTGGTTGGATCGCGTCTTTGCTGAGCAAGCAAAGCCATGTTGTCCAGTGCGACATATCCACCGACTTGGACCGGTTCGTACCCAGACGCCGACTCCAGGCCATTTTTCATGTCGAGATTGGATATAAGCGTGTTTACCGTTCGCTGAACTCCATTCGAGTCCTCATTTCCGTAGTCCATATACCCATCGCCGATTACTCGCTTCCAATATAGAGCGTTAGCCGGCGCGGCAATTCGGTCCGGCGCCGATGCGGATCGAATGGCGGACAATCCGACCGGCTGGAGGTCTAAATTTGCGGGAGAGGTTGTCGGAATCCAATCGCCGGCAAACCATGCGAGCGGCGCCGCGATGCTCGCAACCACGACTATCCCCGGTCCTGTCCCCAATTGCCGGCAGCGCAGAAGAATCGCATCGAGACCGATAGCCGCAAGCGCGGAAACCGCGATAGTCGTCCATAGCAGAAAGCGTGCGGGATCGTGAAAACTGGCGAGACCCGGCACGGTGTAAAAGGCGACCCAGTAGAGGCCGCCGATGATCCCGAAGCCAAGCCAGAACCCGATCGATCCCGTCGCCAACCAAAACCGGACGAGGTGCTCATTTCGACATCGGGTAATGGC
>JAYTEU010000087.1:0-4485 GCA_043734985.1 Chthonomonadaceae bacterium | reverse complement strand
ACGTCCACCAGGCCTTCGGCGCGCATAAGCGCGAGCGCCGATTCGCGGTCCGTGGTAGCGATCGACTGGATGCAGTCCGGCGGCAGTCCGGCCCCTTCGGCCGCGCGCGCGCAGATTTCCGTCAGAGCGCGGTTGGAGCGGATCGCCTCCGATCCGCCGCGTAGAATCGCCGCGTTGCCGGATTTTAGGCAGAGGCCGGCTGCATCCACGGTGACATTGGGCCGGCTCTCATAGATGATCCCGATCACTCCGAGGGGCACGCGGACGCGCCGAATCTCCAGTCCGTTCGGCCGCCGGCTGCCGTCGATCACCTGCCCGACGGGGTCTGGAAGCGCGGCGATCTGGCGCAGGCCCAAAGCCATCGCCTCGATGCGGCGCGGGTCGAGCATCAGGCGGTCCAGCAGCGCCTCGGAGAGGCCCCGTGCCAAGCCGGCGTCCATATCCTCGCAGTTGGCGTCGCGGATCGCCTCCGCGTCGCCGATAAGCGAATCCGCAATGGCGAAGAGGGCGGCGTTCTTTACGTCGGTTCCGATCGTCGCCAGCCGCCGTGCGGCCGCCTTAGCGCGCCGGGCCTGATTCAAAACCGTTTCGCTCATTCTTCTCCCCGATCTTCTCCCCGATGTGTCCCAGAATCGACTATTGGACTATTTTACCACAGCGCCCTTGTTCGGAAGTGGGCGTTTTTGGGCCGGTGTCAGGTATTGTTTCTGGGTATTACCGCCGGGTCGCCATGGCGCGCCCGCCGGTTCCGGTTCCCGATTGAGAATGTTGCAGTATGGATGCCGGGAGGCTGTCCTTGAAAGATCACGGTGAATCGTTAACACATCCTGCTCGTGGCGGCAGCGCTTGTGACGCGCGTTTGAAGCTGATAGAGCAAATATCAGCAGCCTCGGATGGGGCGGTTACCCTGCAGGCGCGCTTGGAAAGCGCCGCGAAACACATTTGCAAGGCGTTTTGCGCGAATGCCTGCGTGGTGCGCAGCCTGGAAGGTCGCGATCTGGTATTGCTGGGGTGCGCAGGCGTGGCGAGAGAGCGGCAAAAGCCACGCATTGCTGCCGGATGGGGCATTTCGGAAGAGGTTTTCAAAACACTGCGGCCCCTCTCTATAGCCGATGTAGCGGAAAACCCGCTCACCTCGGCCATTCGGAACACCCTGCCAGGCGCCTATACGTTCGGCGCCTACGCAGGAGCGCCAATCCTTATCGATGGCATCGCGGTGGGAATCCTGGGTCTCTTCTATGAGGAGCCGTTTCGCGCGGGCGAGGCGATCGATCTCGACTTTCTGCAGACGGTTGCGAATATCATTTCGGCCGCCGTCGTAAAGAGAAACCTTGAAACCGAGCTCCGCGCTAAAGGCGAGGCCCTGGAGAACCAACTCGACGAGCGGCGCATATTGGAGGTCGAGCTGCTCCACGGCCAGAAACTGGAGAGCATCGGCCGCCTTGCCGGCGATGTGGCCCATAGCTTCAACAACATGCTCACGGTCATGGACGGCTATACCGAGCTTGCGAAGGCCGAATCCGGCGCAAATCACGCCGTCCAGAGCCACCTCGACAATATAACGGCGGCCTGCATGCGCACCGAATCCCTGACCCGGCAGATGCTGGCGTTCGCGCGAAAGGAGGTCATTGCGCCCGCGACGGTCCGGGTGCAGCGGCTGATTCGGGAAACCGCGCAGATGCTGATGCCGCTGCTTGGCCCGAGGATCGCCCTGGATATCGAGATACTCACGCAGGCGGACACCGTCTTCGTCGATCTCGGACAGATCGAGCATGTACTCGTAAACCTTATGGTGAACGCGCGGGATGCGATGTCCGGCGTGGGCGCGCTGAAGCTGAGGATCGATAACCGCACGCTGACCGCGCAGGATTGCACCGCGAACAACGGCCTGACACCCGGCGAATATGTCTGCATCGATATCGCCGATACAGGCTGCGGCATGACGGACGCGGTGCGGCGGCGAATCTTCGAGCCGTTTTTTACCACCAAGCAGCAGGGCAAGGGAACCGGCATCGGGCTGGCGACCTGTTATACGGCGATAAAGCAGAATCGAGGCGACCTCCAGGTTGAGAGCGCTCCGGGCGAAGGCGCGCTGTTCCGGATACTTCTTCCGATAGCCACCGCCACGACGGCGGCGCCGATGTTAGCCGAGCGCGATGCGCTATCTCTAGGAGGCGGGACCGAGGGCGTTCTCCTGGTGGATGGGGAGCGGGCCGTCCGCGATCTGGCTGCGGCGTGCCTGCAGCGCTTCGGTTACCGGGTGTGCGCCGCCGCGTCGGGCCGAGAGGCGTTTGAGATCGCGGTCGCGTATTCCGGAAAGTTCTCCATCGTGGTGACCGATCTACTCCTTCCAGATATGCGCGGTACGGAGATGGCGCGGCGTATCCGGGCGCTATATCCCGATGTCCGCGCTCTGTTTACTTCCGGGTGCTTCGACTCAGAGGCGTACCTGGAGGGTTCGGACTCGGATAAACACAGTCTGCTGAGAAAGCCGTTTACGCCGGAGCGTCTTGCCGGAACGGTGCGCGGCATACTGGATGGCGGAGTGTAGGGTTTAGGGAGTTCGCGGGGGATTGAAACAATAGTATCGCCGACGCGCTCGACCGATTGCCTGCCGGGATGCAAGGGATTGGGAGTTCGCGCGGGATTAAAATCCCGGACTAAGTTTACGAAGTCCGCCGTTGCGGACTCAAGCCCGAACTCGCGCAGGCGGGTTTTGTAAGATTAGACCGGTACTTTAGTGCCGCGTGCTGAAAGACCCTGGATGCGAGGGTGTAGGGGTTCGGGGCTAGACACGAATCGTGGGGCTTTTGAATTCTGAATGCTGAAGTGTGGGAGAAAGCATGGGTCCGCTCGGTATTGGCGGTGGTTTGGCGTTGGTTTGTGCGGTACTGTGGGAGACGTTCGAGACCATAGTTCTGCCGCGTACGATCGTTCGGCAACTGCGGCTCACCCGCCTCTATTTCTTCATCGCGTGGAATCTTTACACCGTAGGCGCCCCAAAGCGCACTGCGGGCGCTCTCCGCGAATCGTACCTCAGTACGTTCGGACCTCTTTCGCTGCTTGGCTTGATCCTCTGCTGGGTGTTCGCGCTCATCGTCGGCTTCGCGCTGATACAATGGGGAATGGGCTCGCACGTCCACGCCGTGGGATCGCCACCGGGCTTCATGACGGACCTCTATCTGAGCGGGATAACATTCTTTACGGTCGGATTCGGCGACGTGACGCCGGCAACGCCCGCGGCCAAAATATGCGCCGTCTGCGAGGCGGGCGTTGGGCTGGGCTTTCTTGCGATCGTGATCGGCTATATTCCGGTGATCTACGCCTCGTTTTCCCGCCGTGAAGTTGGTATCTCCCTGTTGGACGCCCGCGCGGGATCTCCACTCCGATGCACGCCGAGCAGGAGCGGCTACCGACGGAGGAGTTCGAGCGGCTGCGTTCATATCTGGCGGCCCATCGCCTGGATCTGGCAGGCGGGAAAGATGCGGAGCGGCGTTTGAAAGCGGTGCGGGCGCAGTACGAGCCCTATCTCCAGGGCCTGGGCGACCGGCTGCTGATGCCCCTTCCTCCCTGGCTCTCCGATCCCGCCGCGCGCGACAACTGGGAGACCAGCGCGTGGCGAGGCGAGAGTCATCTGTGACTTTCGGCGTTGACCAAAGGAAACCTCTTGCAGACGCAACTTCGCTCGTGTACAATGTAGGTGAACGAATACGTTCTGTACTATTGTAGGAGGAACTGGAAGTCATGACGCATGTGGTCAGCATTCGCTTGCGAGACGATCAGGTCGATCGGCTGAAATGCTTTGCGCGCCGAATGGGCAAAAGCCAGAGCGAAATGGGCGCGCAGTTTATCGAGGAGTCCATGCGCGAATCCGATTTCACAGGCATTGAGTTCCGCGATTCGGTATTGGGACGCCAGCCTTACATGAAAGGCTCCAATTTAGCGGTTTGGGAAGTAATTATGATTGCGCGGGACCACGGTATGGACGCCGAGCGCGTCGCGGATTACTTCCGCCGCCCGCGTGCCTGGGTCAATGTCGCTTTCAATTATTATAAGGCGTACCGCGATGAACTCGACCCATTGCTGGAAGACAATCGCTCCATGACGTTCGTGAGACTCAAACGCTTGCTTCCCAATTTGGAGACGCTGCCGGTATCCGGCGCTGCGGAGCCGGCGGCCTGATGCTTGCTCTGCTGCTGGATGAGAATCTCTCCGACCAGATCGCCCTTCAGATTACGGCAAAGCGTCCCGATATTCCGGTCTACAGTGCGCATGACTGGGAAGGGGGACGGCTGCGAGGCGTCGATGATGAAGCGGTTCTGCGTGCTGCAGCGGATGCCGGGCTGACGCTGGTAACCTACGTTGTGAATACGATTCCTCTCCTGTTGGTGCGGCTAGCCAATGAAGCATTTGTCCACGGCGGCATAATATTTGTTCACAATGCGTCTATACGCTCCAACGATTATGGAAACCTGATACGCGCGC
>JAYTEU010000086.1:0-6242 GCA_043734985.1 Chthonomonadaceae bacterium | reverse complement strand
ACTGCGACTGCTGTTCGTCGACGATTACGGGCACGCCGACTACTACTGGGCCGATCTGGTGCTCAATCAGAATTGCCAGGCGACGCCGGAATTGTATGCGAACCGTCAGCCGAACACCGGTCTGCTGCTCGCCGAATCGTTTGTACTGCTGAGAAGCGAGTTCCGTCGGTGGCGAGCCTGGACGCGCACCGTGAATTCGACCGCGTCGAAGATCCTGGTCACGCTTGGCGGCAGCGATCCGGACAACGTATCGCTGCAAGTGCTGCGAGCCATTGAAGATTGCCGCTGCGGTGGCACGGAAACCGTAATCGTCGCGGGGCCGGGGAATCGCTACATAGAGTCTCTGGACAAGGCGGTCCGCGACTCTGCCGCGAACATCACGCTGAAGATCAACGTCGAAGATATGGCGGCGTTAATGGCCTGGGCCGATATCGCGGTCGCCGCCGCCGGGACTACATGCTGGGAACTGGCCTTTATGCAGCTTCCGGCCCTACTGATTGCGATTGCGGACAATCAGGTTGCCGTTGCAGAGCGCGCGGCTGAAGCAGGCTGCGGACTGGATTTGGGGACGCGCGACAAGCTATCGGCCGGACAGCTCTCGCGCGCAATCGCGGGCCTGCTGGCGGGCTCTTCCATGAGAACCGGCATGGCGTCCGCGGGCAGGCGGCTGGTCGATGGATTGGGCGCGGCCCGAGTTGTAACGCGGATGCAGAACCGCTCGATAAGGCTGCGGCCCGCGTCGATCGAGGACGGCGAGCTGCTCTTTCGATGGCGATGCGACCCGGTCGTGGCTCAGGTCTCCTTCTCCACCGGCGAGCCGGACTGGGATGGGCACGTTCAATGGCTGGGCGCCAGGCTCCAGGATGCGGACTGCCTGCTCCATATTGCAGAGTCGTCGGATGGCAGGCCCATCGGCCAGGTCCGCTTCGATGTCGAGGATTGCAATGCGGACATATCGATCAGCCTGGATAGTGCGCTGCGCGGCGAGGGCCTGGGGCCGGAAGTGATCCGTCTTGCCTGCGAACGCCTCTTTGCCGAGCGCGCCGTGCAGGTCGTTTACGCAACTATTAAGTCGAATAATGCAGCCTCGATCCGTGCTTTCATGCGCGCGGGATTCGTACTTGAAGGGGACGTGACCATTAACGAACATCCGGCCCAACGTTACGCTTTGCGCGGGGAAACAAGAGTATGAGCACGCAGATTACTATCGGGGGGCGAACCATCGGCCAGGGCGGCGCGGTGTACATCATCGCGGAGATGTCGGCGAACCACAATGGCGATCTGGAGCAGGCGCGACGCATCGTCCATGCCGCGAAGGAAGCCGGAGCCGACGCGGTCAAACTGCAGACGTATACCGCGGACACCATGACGCTCGATCTCAGATCCGAACTGTTCGAAGTCGGGACCGGTACGCTGTGGGCGGGCCGCAACCTTTACGACCTCTATGCCGAGGCCTCGACCCCCTGGGAGTGGCATGCCGAGCTGAAACAGACCGCCAACGATCTAGGGCTCGACCTCTTTTCAAGCCCCTTTGACTCGACGGCAGTAGACCTGTTGGAATCGATTGATGTTCCGGCATACAAGATCGCCTCGTTCGAGCTGGTGGATATTCCGCTTATTCAGAGGGTGGCGAAGACCGGCAAACCCATGATCGTGTCGACCGGCATGGCAACGGTCGCCGAGATAGTAGAGGCGGTCCAGGCGGCGAGGCAGGCGGGCGCGACGGACATCGCTCTGCTGAAGTGTACCAGCGCCTATCCCGCTCCGCCCGCGTCGATGAACCTGAGGACCATCCCCGATCTTGCGGAACGGTTTGCCGTTCCGGTGGGCCTTTCGGATCACACGCTCGGCATCGCGGTTCCGGCTGCGGCCGTAGTCCTCGGCGCATGTATCATTGAAAAGCATTTCACGCTTTCGCGGAGCGTTCCCGGTCCGGACAGCGCGTTCTCGCTCGAACCCGATGAGTTCAAGGCGATGGTGGACGCGGTGCGCGTAACGGAACAGGCGCTCGGTTCCGTTCAGTACGCCATCACGTCGCAGGAAAAGGCTTCCAGCGTATTCAGGCGGTCCGTGTTTGTCGTCGAGGATATGCGGGCGGGCGAAACGTTTACGGAGGCAAATGTGCGGTGCATCCGGCCCGGCCACGGCCTGGCTCCGAAGCATTTCCCAGAGGTTCTCGGACAGAGGGCCAGCCGGTCGATAAGTCGCGGCACGCCGCTCGACTGGAACTTGATCGATGGACCTGCCGGGTCCAACCATGGTGTGGAGCAAGTCACAGGTTCCGTATCAGCTAGACAAGGTTGCGATCGCTTTTCCTAGACGTTTTACAGGGCGATTCGACAACCCACGGAGCACTAATTTGAGCCGAATTCTTGTATTTAGTCCGTACGCGCGAATTAAGTTCACGACGAACTACGAAATGACCATCGCTCGCGCCTGCCAAACCCGTGGCGCGGAGATAAAATATGTTCTTTGCGACGGCATGCTCGCGGAATGCGACATGCGGCTGTTTACGCGCACAAGCGTCGGTCGGCCGTTCGATATCTGCACCAGTTGCCAGGCGGAAGCGAAGGCTAACCTCGAATCCGCCGAACTGTCGTACGACTGGCTCAGCAAGTACGTAACGCCGGAGGAACAGCGAGAAGTATTTCAGTGGGCTCAGGGGCTGTCGCCGGAAGAGTTCCCGGGCGCGCGCTTTAGGGGGCATCCGCTGGGCGAGTGGATCGTCTCTTCAATAGCGTCTTACTTTCGTGTCGCCGAGATCGACATGGAGGATTGGGAAACCGTTACCGTATCGCGCGGGTTCCTTCAGGCAGCCGCAGTAACCTGCATTGGTCTGGAAAGGCTGCTTGAGGAGTGGCGTCCAGACTCGCTGTTAATACTCAATGGCCGTTGGTCGGTACTGCGTGTTGCATTTAATCTGGCCAGGCAGCGGGGCGTGCGCGTTCTTGTCTACGAGCGTGGAAATAGCCCCGGAGCCATTTCCGTTGTTGAGAATGAGACGTGTATCAGCGCCGTTCCATTTGAGAAGTTTTGGAGCGCCTGGTCCAACGTGCCCTTGAGCAAGAATGAGCTCGACTCCGTAGTTACATGGATTGCAAATCGCCGATTTCAAAATAGTTCCGCTGACATTCATTTTGCCAGCGCTCCCGAGGGAAGCGCAAAATTTAGAGCCAAGCTGGGGCTGTCACCTACTCGGAAGTTGATTGCGCTCTATAGTAGCTCTACGGATGAGTACGGCGGAGAGACGGATGGCGCCTATCCGTTCCCGTCGCAGGAGGTGTGGATCGAAAAGGTGATTGATTGGGCTTCGCGACGGACCGATTGCGACCTGGTCATCCGTACTCACCCATGCCTGTCCGGAAAGGGTGTCGGCTACCGTTCAACCAAAATGATCGAGTGGTTCCAATCTTTGAAATCCCGATTGCCTGTTAACGTCAAGCTGATCATGCCGGATGAGGTACTGAGCAGCTATGACCTTATGGTGGCGGCCGATTTAGGACTCTCTTATGGCTCGACAGCCGGCATCGAGATGATGGCGCTGGGAAAACCTATCGTACTGGGCTCCCGCCTCCCGCCGTACCGTGCCGTCTCCGAGGTCCTTCAATTAGAGAGCGAAACCGAGTTGGAATCGGTTCTCGATCATGCCATAACTCTGAAACCCGACAGAAAATATCGGCGTGCAGCCTTCCGGTACATCTATCGGTTCTTTGTCCATATGCAAGTGCCGTTCGGGCTGGTGTCCATGGATAGCGCCTGGGAGAGCAGCCTTAAGTTCACTACGTCGGAGGAATTGGCGCCGGGAGCCGATGAAGGACTGGACCGTATCTGCGCGTTCCTGCTTGCCGGATCTTCGATCTATCGGGGGCCGGATGCCGGGGTTCCCGCTGCGCTGTCGGAAGAGGAAGACGCACTCCATACGAAGCTGGACTCGAATCCGGAGTGGTTCCAGTTAAAGCAGCCATCCATTGTGGATCTCCCGACTCGGATCAAAGGCGCGGTTATCCGCTTTGCACGACCCTCATACAGAATCTTAAAGAGGATTGCTAACCCTATGGTTCGACGGTTCAAGCGGCTTGACGAGCGGATGGAGGTCTCCTAAACGGGGTGGCCGATGGCTGCCTTCGACCTCCCCCCGCGATGGGTGTCGGAAGACTAACATTTCTGCAATTTTGAGTGTATTAAGGTTTGAAACATGCTCGACTCGGTTAAAATATATACTCCCCTCGATGGTCCGCTCCCGTGGATCGAGACGTCCGCCAAGCCAACGCCCATCTGGGCGAAGCTGTCGCAGATTTATTCTAATTTGTTCCCGGACAAGAAATACGGCCGTGTAGTTCGAGCCCTCTCTAATTGGGGTCGCACAGGTCCGAAGCTATTCAAGATCAGGCTGAACATTGGCTGCGATTGGCTCGTCGACCTGGCCCATTGGCCGGACTACGCTATGTATTCGTCGCCACTTCATGTCGAAGGCTCCGAAACGTTCATGAAATCGCGCTCACCACGCTCCTCCAGTCAGGAGACAAAGTTCTGGACATTGGGGCGAACAAGGGATACTACACCCTAATGTGCAGAAATCTGGTTGGGAGCAGCGGTCGCGTGGTCGCCGTAGAGGCGCTGCCGCTGACAAGCTCCTACTTGGTCGCGAATCTGCGCCTGAATGGGTTTACCGACGTAGTTGTATGTAATTTGGGGGTTGGAGAGTCGGAACGGACCGAATACCTCAATTATAATGTCGCTGCATTGGGCTGTTCCACGCTTCATGGGAGACCGATGTTAGATGAAAAAGTCGGAACTCAGCGGCTTGAAATCCCCGTGCGAACGACGGATTCGTTACTGGAGGAGATTGGACTGGACGAGGTCAATCTTCTGAAAATTGATGTTGAAGGCCATGAATTGTCCGTTCTCCGTGGTTCGGAAAAGCTGATAAGATCGTGCCGGCCTATAGTTCTGTTTGAAGCATTTCCTGAGAACGCGCAACTGGCGGGGTGGTCGATCACGGAAGTGGGAGAATTCCTGCAACGATGCGGAGACTACCAATTTGCCGCGATCAAGTATACGAGTGACGGCCTCATTAGATTGAATACTCCACTGCAATGGGCCGATTTCGACAAAAAGGCGTCCGATATCATAGCTTGGACTCCGCGCGACCAATTACGGATAGACCGGTTTGAGCAAGTGCCTCCGCGTCGATGATCCAAGTTTCCAGTGTTGCGACGATATTCGGATTTGCGATTGCGATAAAGGGTAACTTGAATTGAGCGCTGACAAAACCTGCGTGCACCGGCGCTCGTGACGCCTGAATGAAAACTTCATGAACGTATTAATGCAGATGGAATCAGGCGCGCAGGGCGTTCCCGGCGGGCACCGCCGCCAGATGGAAAAGACCGCGCACTACCTCAGATTGCTGGGATTGAATGTCGACATCAGCTTCAACGCGCGGGAAGACCTGACCGAGTACGATCTGGTACACAGTTTCGGTATCACGGAGAACATTCTTCACAACGCCAGGCATCAGTGCAAGCCGATTGCGATCTCCACTATATACTGGAGTTACCACTACGCGCTGAACTACACGCTCATCGCCGGCCGGTTTGCACATCTTTCACAATTGTCGAAGCAGCGGGTGAAGATGCTGCTATCGGTGCTGGCTCGCGGCCACACAGGATTGAAGCAGCAAGCGAATTTCTGGATTCGCCATGCCGAAACCAGCCTGCTTTATCGGAACGCGGACATACTCTTGCCGAACGCGCACGCGGAAGGCGAAGAGCTTATCGCGGAGTGCGGCGTTGAGCGCGAGCGCGTTCACTTCGTACCTAACGCGACGGAATCCTCAATCACCGAGGCATCTCCCGCGGCATTCGTGGCGGAATACGGCATGCGGGATTTCCTGCTGTGTGTCGGCCGCGTGGAACCGAGGAAGAACCAGTTGCGGTTGATCCAGGCGGCGAAGCTCAACCGGCAGCCGCTTGTAATCGTAGATCCCGTCCATCCCGACCATGCGGACTACCGCGCGACATGCGAAAGAGCCCTTGGGAGCGAGTCGAAAATATTGGAGAAGCTGTCGGACGAGATGCTTTCGTCCGCGTACGCGGCGGCCAAAGTACATGCGCTTCCCAGCTTCTTTGAAACGACGGGACTTGTGACTCTGGAAGCTGCGCTGGCAGATTGCAATGTGGTTGTCAACGACCAGGCGCACACCCGCGAATACTTCGGCGATTTTGCCTGGTATTGCGATCCGA
>JAYTEU010000085.1:0-3272 GCA_043734985.1 Chthonomonadaceae bacterium | reverse complement strand
AAGTTTTCGGGGTCCGGGTAGTCCGCCACCCACCCGAAGTTCATGAACTGGAACTGCCCCTTGTCCAGGCGGTCCTCATAGTCCGGGAACAGGTGGGGGCGCGGATCCACATTGAGCCCGAGCTTGCCCAATTGCCGCGTTACCAGGCCGGTCTCCTGCTTTCCGAGCGGCGAGGTATTCAGGTTGTCCCAGATCACCGTCAGCCGTTTGCCGGAATGTGGATCGATGCCCGAGGGGTAACCGGCCTCCTCCAGAAGCTGCTTGGCCTTCGTCAGCGAGGGATCGAACTGCCGGTACGGGTTCTTGTAATCGGGCTCGTAGCCGAACAGCCCCGGGGCGACCATGAACTGCGCCGGCAGACCCAGTCCCTGGTGCAGCAGGTCGATCATCTCGTGGCCGTCAAGGGCGAGAGAGATCGCCTGCCTCAACTTACGGTTCTTTTCCGAAGTTCCGCCGAACGTCGGATCGTTCATGTTGAAGCTGTAATAGGAGATGTCCACGCCCTTGTCGCGATGCAGGCCCAAGCCATGAGACGCCATCTCGGGCGACAGGTGTCCCGGCTGGGTCATCACCTGCTGGAAGTTCTGCTGCGTAACGCCGGCGAGGTCCTCGTAGCCCTGTAGAAACTCGTTAAAGCTTGTAATGCTTTCGCGGATAATGTTGAACTGAACCGCATCTGCCAGGGGCAGGCGTTTGCCCGCATCGGCCAGAACGCCGCTCTCGCGGTCGCTCGGCGCACCTTCCGACGGGTAGAACTCCTCTCGATAGTTGGGGTTCGCCCGCAGGACGATGCGCGACTTCTTGACATACTCGGTAAGCTGGAAGGCGCCGCAGCCCACGGGATGAACGGACAGCTTGGCGATATCCGGGACATCCTTGCCCAGGTTCTCGTCTCCGTACATCTCTACCGCCTCATGTGCCATCGGCGAGGTGAAGTGCATCGCCATCAGATACCGAAGCTGCGGATACGGCTGGTTCAGTACAATGCGGAAGGTGTAAGGGTCGGCGGGGTCGGTCTGAAGCCCCTCGATGGACGGACTGTAATCCACGCGAGGCTTCGGTCCGTTCGGATCGCGCTTCTTCGCCTCCTTGATACGATCGCCGTTCAGCTTTCGCCACTCCAGCAGGCCGAGAACCTTATCCCCGAAAAACGAAAAGATCGGGCAGGCGACGTTGGGCGCGGAGAGCCTCTTGAAGCTGTAAACGAAGTCGGCCCCCAAGATTTCGCGACCCGCTCCGCCTGGAAAACAGCGGTCGTTCTGAAAGCGCAGCCCCTTCTTGATCTTAAACGTCCAGCGCTCGCCCGTCTTCGTTACGGATTTGCCCTTCTCCGTCACCGTAACCGGCCACTTCTCGCGCTTCGGCTCGGCCGCTCCCAGGCCAAGCTCCAGAACGAACGGGTCCCGCTTGAGGTAGTGGTACTGCAGGTAGCCGGGGTAGATCGTGTCGATCACGTTCGCGGAGGCCACATCGTAGGCGATGGCGGGATCGAGCGTTTTTGGATCCTCGGACAACACGCGATAGACGGTGGCCGTCGCGCTCTCGCGGGCGGGATACGGGTTATTGCTGCAGCCCGCCAGCGCCGGTATCAAAAGAACGGCCGTGCCAAGGGCTATGCGCATCCAATTGCGCTCGGATTGCCGCCCAGATCGGGCATAATTCAGCTTCGTGATACTGGGAACCATATCATTCCTCATCGGGCAGGCGCCGCAATCGGGAGTCGGCATTTCTGCAGCTAAACTTTATTCGCGACGGCCGGGCTCATTTCCTGCCCGTTGTACAACTCACTCAGGGTCATTCAGTAGGGACATCCCTTGTGGATGTCCTCCTTGTGGATGTCCTCCTTGTGGATGTCCTCCTTGTGGATGTCCTCCTTGTGGATGTCCTCCTTGTGGTCTAGTTGGGTAGCCACAAGGGCTACCCCTACATAATTCTTTCCTGGTCGAGAACTGAATGACCCTGACAACTTACGGCCTATCCGCGAACCAATTGCGCGCCGCCGGGCAGTGGCTCGCCTTCCCGGCGGGTCACGAGCGCGGACGGCAGGCGGGTGACGACGAGCATCGCGAACATCGAGCAGACGGCGCTGAGGATCACTACCGTGGCAAATCCCAGGGACAGCGAAGCGGTTGCGACTTCGGACAGCGCGCGAGCCATGTTCGTCACGCTCATCAGAATCGCATATCCGAGGTACGGGCACTGCCGCGGCACGGCGCGAACCGCGAGATCGAACAGGGTGACGACGATCAGCGCCGCCCCCAGGCCGTTGACGACTTCGATGGCCGCCGCCGCCGCAAATCCGATCGGACCGGCGTAGGCAAAGTAGAGCAGCGTTCCGCCCGCATTGGCGAGAATTCCCGCGGGCAGCAGCGATCGGAGCCGCACTTTCCGGCACACGAGGATGTATGCGGCAATTGAGGCCAGTGTCGCCGCTTCCGCTACCCACGAGAGATGCAGCCGCTGGTCCGGCGAGAAGCCGTGCGTTGCCTGCTGCTTCGTAAGGAGCGCCTCAAAGCTGGAGGGGCCGACGATCAGGAGAAGCAGAAGCGCCACCTGCCACAGCTCACTCGCGCCGCCCAGTATGCGGATCTGCTCTGCGATGCCCCTCGGGGCACGCTCCCTGCCCGCTCCCATGGTTTGGGAAGTGTGCGAAGTGGCGGGCGAGTTTTGTGGCAACAGGAGCGCGGCAGTGATGCCGAAAGCGGCAAGCAGCGCCGCCGCTACCGTCGGACCGATGGCCCGACCGGCGGTAAGGCCCAGGAGCGGCGCGGCCAGTCCCGCGAGGTGCGACGCGGCCTGGTGCAGCGCTCCGAGCCGTCCACTCGCGCCGATCCGCTGCGCCTGCTCTACCAGGTAGCCGCCGAGGATGGTGCTCGCCAGCGCCAGCAGCGCGTTCAGCCCGATCCCGACTATCAGGCTGCCGGCGCCGGAAGCGTGAACGGAAAGCGAGGGATGCAGCCAGAGGAGCGCCGCGCCCAGCGCGCTGCCGAGGAGGCAAAGCCTGCGGCGCGACAGCAGCCCCGGCACAGACTCCAGCGCCAGCGCCGCGAGCGGCTTCAAGTACCAGAACAGCCCGACCAGAGCCCAGTAACCTGCCACGCGCTGGGCGGTAGCGGCGGGAAACTGCGGCGCGCCGAACAGCGATCCACCCATTCGATCCGGCTGAGCCAGCGTGGTGACGAAGATGCCCACTCCCACAAGCGCCAGGGCGCGCCCAAGCGCTTCACGGGTGGCCCTCTTGTTCTCCGCGGACAGGTGCGCCGTGGAGCACC
>JAYTEU010000084.1:0-6141 GCA_043734985.1 Chthonomonadaceae bacterium | reverse complement strand
AGCCGAGCGGTCCGCTTCGCGCTGGAGCTGCGCTGCGATGGAGGCAGCCGCTTCGGCTTCCCGACGAACTTCCACGGCAAGGTTGGCGGCCGTTTCGGCTTCGCGCTGGAGAGCGAGCTTCGCGTCCAGCAGATCCTTGGCGAGATTTGTCGCATGCTCCGTCAGCGCGTCCGCCTCCTGGCCGCGACGCAGGGCCGAAGCGATCGTGCCCGAGGATTCGAGCATCTCGTCGCGAACATCGGCGGGCGGAGCCTGCCGGTCGCGCAGTGCGACGATGCCGAGTAGGAGGCTGCCCGCTTTGAGTGGCAGCGCATCCGTGGCGAACAGCTCGCGGGCCTCCGATTCGACAGCTTCCGACCGGAATGCGTATTCCGCAAGCGCATCCAGAGTGTTAGCGTCGGCGGGAATATCGATGACCGTGCTGCCCGGATCGCCTGAGATCAGGTTCGCCGCGTCGCCTGCGTTGGCGCGGAGCATCAGCGCATTGTTCTTTGCGTCCCGCACCCAGATTCTCACCAGCGGCGCGCCGGAGAACTCCGAGAGCGCCTCGGCGCAGCGCTGAAGAAGCTCCGGAAGGGTGGTCGACTCGGCGATCGCCATGCCCAGTAGAGCGCGGAGGGCGGGGCGCACCGGGATCGGCTCCGGGGCGGCCCGCTCGTCCGGCACGACCTCGCGGGTGATCGAGAGTATGGCCTGAACTTCGCCGCCGCTAATCTCCGGCATCAGGCGGGTCTGGAAGAGCCGCTGTCCGGAGGGCGACATATAGAGGAACTCGATCTCCTCGATTCGGCGATTCTGTACCGCGCGCTGCAGGGCCTCTTTCAGCGGTTCGGCGAACGGCACGGGAACGCGCTCGGCTCCTACCTCGCGGCCCAGGAGCGTGTCCGGCCGCAGACCGATAGTCTCGATTGCAAACGGGCTGACGTAGCTGTAACGGAAATCGCGCCCAAACCGCATCATGACGTCCGGCAGTATCGCGCGGCGCTCCGCGCCGGGTTCCTGGACTGTGGTAACCATCGTCATCGATGCGGGCTCCGCGGCGGCCGTGGTGGACGCGATAAGCTTCCGCCGCAGGTTAAGTTGAAGCATGGCCTGCTGCGCCTGTTCCCCGAGCGCTCGAAGCTGCGCCGCTGTAAATCGCCGGCCGGCGTAGTCCATAACCGATAGCACGCCGATCGGGTACCCCTCTTCGGTGGTGATCTGCACGCCTGCATAAAATCGGATATTGAGCTCCGAAAGGACGAGCGGATCGCAGGAGAAGCGCGCATCTTCGGTCGCGTCCGGAATTACCAGAGGCGCCTCCTGCTGGATCGCGATGGCATCGAAGCCCATGCCGCGCGGCAGCTCCGGCAGCGCGAAGCCGGTACGCGCCTTGAACCATTGCCTGCGTTCATCGACGAGTGTCAGGAGCGCGATCGGCGTTTCGCACACGGCGGCGGCCCGCCGGACGATCTCGTCGAAGACTGGCTCCGGCAGCGTGTCCATGATCGCGTGTTCTCGCAGCGCCTGCAATCGCGCTGCTTCGTTTTGAGGATCCGATGTATTGTTCATAATCAGCTTTACTCGATTGCCTATTCGCGTTTCACGCGATAGAAACGAAGTGGATCTTGACAATGGTTCTATTCTCCATCCAAATCGCGGTAGACTTTAGGATCGAACTCCAGCACATGCTTAACGAGCGCGGCGCGGGTGCGCGGCTCGATCCGCAGCTTGGTGATGGCTCTATCCAGTGCGTGCTTAACCGACGAGAGTGTCACTTTAACCTTCGTTTGGGCGGTTAAGACCGCCGCTATTTGATCGATCGTAAGTTCCGTGTCGAGAGCCTTTTCGAATACCGCTCGCTCTCGTTCTGTCAGCCCCGCCCGCGTTGCGAGCAGCGCGATGGCTGCGTGGTGGCTGTTAGCATCCGGCTGACTTGGTTTCTTCAGCCCGCGGGCGCTCCTCGCCCGCCGGATCGCGCTAATCAGCTCATCCGGGGTACAGTCTTTACCCAGGCATTCGTTCACGCCTGAGAACCGGCCGATGGGCGCCAGGCCCTTGTGAGCGGTCAGCAGGACGACGCTGACATGCGGGTACTGGCCCAAAATCCGCTCGACGGCCTGAATCCCGTTCAGGTACGGCATATCGAGATCCATGACGATCACATCGGGCCGCAGTCGCAGCGCCATTTCGACCGCCATGCGCCCATCTTCCGCTTCGCCGACCACAGTGAAATCGGGCACCTGGCCCAACTGCTGGGCCAGAAGCTGACGGATAAGCGTCGTATCGTCCGCAATCAATATGTTGATGTTAGGCATCGCCCGGTAGGTACTCGTTTCCTTGCGAGACCGGTTGGCAATTACGGTCATGCAACAATCACAAAATCACAAAATCACAAAATCATGAAATCATCGACGTCACCGCCGGGCGAGCCCAATTCGCAGTTCGATTCAGCGCCGCCCGAAGCACCCTTTCCCGCGTCCCCGATCGCCGGCCAGGTTCCGCCAACTCCGAGGGATCGGCATAGCCGGCTTCCGGCGGACTGGCGGGCGCGCTCTGTCGAAGGGTTCCTGCTCGGCGCGCTCTTCAGTCTCTGCGTCTGCCTGCTCGGCATCAACGGGTTGACCAACATGCCGATCCAGGAGGACATACTGCTGCTGCCGGGATTAATAGGCGCTCTCGTCGCTCTCACACGGGCCCGGCCGCTCCTTCGCATTGCGACTTGCGCGAGCCTTGCCCTGGCGATCATCGTCGGCTATACCCCGCTGGTAAACCGGCTTATGCCGTCGCTGCTGCGCGCCGATCCCTTGGGGCACGTGCCGGCCGTCGTCGTGATCTCCACCGGCCTGCACAAAGACGGCGCTCTCAACGCCGCGGGCCAGGAGCGGTTCATTCACGGCTACCTGCTGATGAAGCAGGGCTTCGGCGATACGATGGTGCTCACTCGCGCGGTCCCGAACATCGGCGACCAGTCTCCGGTGGTCATGGCGCAGATACGCGAACTCGGGCTGAATTTGCCCGTCGAGCGTGTCGGCCCGGTGGTCAACACCCACGATGAAGCGGTTCTCACCGCTCAGTTAGCGCGGGCTCATGGGTGGAAGCGCGTTATCCTCGTCACGCATCCCTGGCATATGCGCCGCGCTCGCGCCGTGTTCGTTAAAGCCGGTATCGACGTCCTCTGTTCGCCGTGTGTCGAGGGCTCCTACGATATGAGCTCCCTGGACACGCCTCGCGGCAGGTTCGCCGCCTGGGCCAACTGGATGCACGAGACCATCGGCTATCAGGTCTACCGGCTACGCGGGTGGCTTTAGCAGATAGTCCCGCGCGTCATCGACCGGCAGCGTGGGAGCCAGCTCGGTGGCGCGGATCACATTGAACATCTCTCGCGCCGTGGTATAGTGCAGCCGCCAGCGAACCCCGTCGTTGTATCGGGCTTCCAGGTCTGAAAACAGAGTCTCCAAGTCGCTGCCGAGCATGCATTCGCTGTTTTTGTCCGCCGCGCCGTGGCAGTGGAGCTTTACGAAAATGCGGCTTCCGCATCCTTCGACATGGATGGCGGCTGCGATCCAACGGTCCGCCCGGGCCGGTTCGTATCTTCTGGACCAGGCGATGTCGCTATCGTCCATTGCCGGCCGCGCGCCATTTGGCGTTCTGCTTATATAAGGAACCAGCGCGCCCTGAACCAGCAGCAGATCTCCCCGCTCGCTCGCCCCGACTCTAGCCCGAATGCCGCAATCGTGCGATTTCGGCGCCGAAGGATCGTCCGTGGCATAATAGATCGCGTTTGTGATCCGCGGCTGCGCGGTCTGCTGCCAGGCGGGAAAGGTGAAATCCGCGTAGCATCCCAGGTCGCTCAGAAGGCGAATTTCGCTATTGACGCCGCAGTAGTTCCGGCCGTTATCCTGGCGGGAGTTGTCCAGCGCCCAGTTTCCATGGATAAATCCGAAAGCGGGTTTGCCCGCCATGCGTCCTGACCCGGCGGGCCAGCAGGAGAGCGCTCCACGGGACCGATACTCCGCGATCGCATCCACGATTTTGGCCCGCAGAGTGGCCTCGGTATCGTCGCGATGGTGCAGGTGAAGCTCGATTTCGCCGTAGCCTCGGGAGCACATCGCCTGAAGCGGCTCCATCTCGGCAAGCCGGTACTCATCCCACGGATAGAAAAAGCTGTGCGTAGGCTTTCGCCCGTCGGCATCTCGGTGCCGGTCCGCGATCCGCGGATATTTTTCGAGCCAGGCGGCCAGCCTGCGATCCGCGACATCGGCGGCGGCTCCCCCGACCTGCGGCTCGTAGTGGTCCACCATGCAAAATAGGATGTCGACCGGGCCGGACGTCCCGCCGGCTTCGGCGGACTTACGGCGCCTCCTGGAGTTGCCTGCGACATCCCTCAGCGCCCTAAGCGTAATTTCAATATCGAAGGCAGCCGGCATCGGTACGCTCTCTTCTTACACCGGTCTATTGTCGGTCATCATGGATAGGTACTTTAGTACCTTATTCTGTGCAATTCCGGGACTAAAAATCTCTACCGCACTATTTTAGTTACAGTTAATCGAATCCAAAGCCTAAAATCCATTCGGATAACAAACAAGACTGTGCACAGCCCGGCGGGCGCCGGCAACTTGCACCTGGGATAGCGCGTGCGCGTCCAATTCAAGAGACGGCGCGCGCTTACCGAAGGAAACATGAATTGGACGCACGACCGAAATTGACGGGTGACGATATTATCTGTTTCGCCAAGGACTGGAGCGAGGACCCCACTAGCTGCAACCACGTCCTTAAGGAGCTCTCGAAGACGCGGCGCGTACTCTGGCTCAATTCCATTGCGACGCGGGCGCCGGACCTTACGAACCGGCGCGACCTGGGCAAGATCTTCAGCAAGCTGGCTAGCTTCGCGCGCGGGCCGGTGCGAGTAAACGAACGCCTATGGGTCTATACGCCGATAGTGCTGCCATTTCCTCATAACCGCGCGGCGGTCGCGATCAACCGGCTGATCCTTAAATCCTCGATCGCGCTCCTGCGGCGCTGGATGGGGATCGGCAGGTTCCAGCTCTGGTCGTGGGTGCCGACGGCGTCGGAGTATTTTGGACTGTTCGGCGAATCGATGATCGTATACTACTGTACGGATAACTGGGCACACTTCAGCGCCATGGATACGGAGCGCATCGAGCGGCTGGTCGCGGACCAGGCCCGGCGGGCGAACGTGGTCTTTGGGACTTCCGACCTCATTGTGGAGAGCCTGCGGAGGCACAACCCGGAGACGCACCTGGCGGCCCATGGCGTGGACTATTCGCAGTTTGCCCGCGCGACCCAGGAGAGCACGCCCGTACCGGAGGATATCGCCGCGCTGCATGGGCCGGTTCTGGGCTTCTATGGGCTGATCGAGAGCTGGATGGACCTGGATCTGATCGCGTACCTGGCGGAGCGCCATCCGGACTGGTCGATCGCGCTGGTTGGGCGGGTCTGCGTGGATGTCTCGCGACTGGACGGCCTGCCGAACGTCCATTTTCTGGGCCGGAAGCCGCACGGCGAGCTGCCGCTGTACTGCAAGGGCTTCAGCGTGGGACTGATCCCGCACAAGGTGAACGAGCTGACGCGGCATATGAACCCGATCAAGCTGCGCGAGTACCTGAGCGCGGGCCTGCCGGTGGTGGCGACGGCGCTTCCGGAGGTGCGGCACTACGGCATCCACTGCACGATCGCGGAGACTTACGAGGAGTTCGAGCGGGGCGTGGAGGCGGCAGTGCGGGAAGATTCGCCGGAGGCCCGGCGCCTGCGCAGCGCTACAATGCAGTGGGAGACCTGGGAGAGCAAGGTGCAGCAACTGACGCTGCAGGTGGAGCGGGTGCGGCAGCGGGACCTGCCGGCGCGGAGCGGGAAGGGCGTGGGGCAGTCGGCAATAGGCAGTCGATAATCGTATTTTGAACCACGGAAACCACGGAAACCACGGAATACACGGAAAGGGATGCGGTTTGAATCTGGGAGGGGGACTTTCTTATTTTTAGTTGTTTAAGTGGGGTGTTTGGGCGGAATTTGACCAAAAGAATTGCTGTGGCCGGGCGGGCGGGTCGATAAACGACCCGGCATTGGGCCTTCGGCCGATCGTGCTCCGCACTCAAATGCCGCTAATGTAGGCCAGGTGTTGTCTGTTGAAAGCGTACAACC
>JAYTEU010000083.1:0-3769 GCA_043734985.1 Chthonomonadaceae bacterium | reverse complement strand
CTTTCTCCGATCTGGCCTCGTCTCCGGAAAGCGGAGCTGTGCGCTCCACGGTCCTGAGTAAGGCGCAATCGCTCGTTAGCGCGTTCCATACGGTGAGCGGCGCACTCAGCACGATTGCTCCGGAACTGAAGTCGCGCATTTCGGCGGCCGTATCCGACGCCAACGATATCGCGGCACAAATCGCCACGCTGAACAAACAGATCGGCGCGAACGTTCAGGACGGGCAGCATCCAAACGATCTGCTGGACAAGCGGACCGCGCTCATCGGTAAGCTGAGCAGCCTCGTCGACGTCCGGGTACTCGATGGCCGGAACTCCGAAACCAATCAGCCGAATGGGCTGGTGCAGATCAATGTCGGCGGATATACTCTGGTTCAGGGTGATACGGCATCAAGCCTACCGTCCAATTTCACGAACATCAATAGCCAGCCTGCCCTGCAAACGGCCAATGGAGATGCCATTCCGCTGAAGGGCGGTGCAATCTCGGGCTTGATCCAGGCGAATGGTCTCGTGGACGGGTACAGCGCCGACCTGGATACGCTTGCGTCGAATGTCATCTCAGCGGTCAACACGCGTCATGCGGCTGGGGCGGGGCTTGACGGCGTAAGGGGCCGCAACTTCCTGACAGGCACGGGAGCGGGCGACATAGCCCTAGACCCCGAGGTTGCCGGTAAGCCGGACAACATCGCCGCGGCATCGGCTCCCGCTCCGGGGGCGACTGTTGCGGCGGGAAACGGCCAAAACGCTCGCTCGCTCGCAGCACTCGTGTCTCAGCCCCTTATCGGTCAATCCAGCCTGAACCAGTACTACAACGCCAAAGTCGCGGCCATCGGCGCTGATTCGCAGCGTTTCCTGGCGCAAGCCGATACACAGTCCAAGGTCGTGGCGCAGCTTCAAAACCAGCAGTCGTCCGTTTCGGGCGTCAATCTGGATGAGGAGCTGACAAAGCTTCTCCAGTTCCAGCGCGCTTACCAGGCGGCTGCACGAATTATCAATATCCAGGACGATGTCATAGACCGAATTATCAACGGCTTGGGCGTCGGTAAGTAGGGCGGCTTACCATAGGGTAGGGAGAATCGAATGTCAATCAGGGTCAGCTCAGGACAGATAGCCGAAAATTCACTTGTGGGAATAAGTACGGCCTACGCGCGGTTCGCGGACGTTCAGCAGAAGGTGAACACGGGCAAACAGTTAACGAAGCCATCGGACAATCCGACAGGCTTGGCTCAATCGCTCGATTTCACCGAGCAGCTCGCGGAGCTCGATCAGTACGGCAAGACGCTGGACCAGGCCAAGGGATTTATCTCGACCAGTGAATCCGCGCTCTCCGGCGTAAATTCGCTTCTCAGGCAGGCGCGTACCTACGCAGTGCAGGGCGCAAGCGACGGAACAAATGACGACACGCGGCGAGCCGTCGCCGGACAGATCCAGAATATCATTAACCAGCTTGGCGAGATCGGCAACACCACCTACGGGCCGCGCTCAGTATTTGCGGGGCAGCGGACGACCGGGCCGGCCCTCGCGGCCGACGGAACAGGCTTCAAATACGTCGGTGGAAGCGACGCGACGGGCGATGGAGACCTGAATGTGGACATCGGACGCGGAGAGACGCTGAAAACAAATGTCACCGGCGACAAGGTGTTTACTCCGGCGCTGGCGGCGCTCGCAAAGCTTCGCGACGACGTCGCAAACGGCCGGAACGCGGACGTATCCCAGCAGGACATCGCGGCGCTGGATGTACAGATAACCTCGGTCGTAAACGTTCGCGCGGACTTCGGCTCCAAATTGAATCAGATCAACGCGACGATCGATAGAAACGCGCTTACAAAGGTAAATTTCACCAAGTTCGTTTCCGATATACAAGATACGGACCTTCCATCTGCGGTGGTCGAGCTGCAGACAGCCCAGACCGCATACCAGGCCGCGCTTCAATCCACCGTGCGCGGGTTTCAAACAAGTTTGCTCGATTTTCTGAAATAACACCGTCCGGCTCGCACAGAGCCCGGCGCCCGAGAATGGAACACTAATGGCTAGAGTACTGGACAAACGAGTGGTAAACCCGGCGTTGGACGTGACCCGCGAAGGAGCGCCGAAAGCGCTTCTAACAAGCGGCGCTGGAGACGCCGAGATTATTTCGCGGCGATTTGAGACTACGCGGTTCGGAACGATCGAAGTCGATTTGGACCTTGTGATCCATCTATCGGAGGGCATCATCGGATTCGAAAGCTGTCGCGACTACGTGGTTGTTCGGCACGACGATAAGAGCGCGTTCCGGTGGTTTCAATCGCTGCAGGAGCCCGGAGTGGCCTTCCCGGTCGTTGAGCCGTTCTCGTTTCGTCCGGACTATGCCCCCACGATCTCCGATACGGACGCGAGAATGCTCGGACTCAAGGCCGACACTCCCACGCTGCTCTTTGTCGTGGTCTCCGTTCCCGGAAACGATCCGCGCGCAATGACCGCCAACTTGCTGGCTCCGATCGTCATCAATGCACTGACGCGGCAGGGCAAGCAGGTGATCGTTCAGGACGAGGGCTACTCGACTCGGCACAATCTGGTGACAGAGATGAAGCGCGGTTCCACGCTGTCCTCTACCACCGTTGCCGTAACCCAGATCACCGCCGCCGGCGCATCGCCGATTGTCAATTCCGTAAAAGCCGCATGATCGCGTAAAATATTTTCGATCGGCGCTAAAATAACCCTAAAGATCGGGAAAACGACAGCCGACAATAGGTATCAAGCCGTTTTTGGAAGCACATCCCGGAACAGGGAGGTTCGGAAGAGACATTCTGGCGCTAATCGGCGCAGCCATGGAGGGCAAATCAGATGCTTGTGTTGACCCGTAAACCCGACCAATCCATCATGGTCGGTTCCGACATTGAGATCACGGTTCTGGAAGTTCGCGGCGAGCAGGTTCGGCTAGGAATTCGCGCGCCCCGCACCGTCACCGTTCACCGCAAAGAGGTATTCGAGCAGATACGACTGGAGAATCAGAACGCGTCCACCACGTCCATGGACTCTCTGCCGGAGATGCCGCCATTATTAATTCAGACCATTATAGCGTCGTAGCCGGTGCGGTCATATCGGTTAAAGGGCAGGTGAGCGGGTGCAGCCCGCGCACGGTAATGCGCGTCCCGTTCGCAGTGGCCAAAATATGAATATCAACATCCCATGCCCTCGGCATTAATGTCGAGGGCATGGGATGTTTTTACCGGCGAAGGCCCTGCGCGCCGGCGAAGGCCGGTCGCAAAGACAGATGGCGTTGTGGCAGCGATCGGCGACCCAGATTAGCCTTGCGAAGTCTGCGCGCGTCACAAGGGATAAATGGCCTTGTTGCAGGAGAACCAGGGACGCTTTAGCTGTTCGTATATCTGGTGCTTCACATGGCCGTCGACCCAGAGGGTCGTCGATCCGTTGCGATGGAGCAGATGGAAGTGATCCTGGATCGAGCCGCCCGGGGGCGACTTCAGCCAGTCCGCCGGCTGTAGGAAGTTGCACATCGGGTCCGGGTTCTCGTGCTCCCACATAGCCAGAGTGGCGGCGGGCTCTTCTATCTCGGAATCCGCGGCGGCGACCGCGTAACTGCGCCCCGACGCGGCGTCAATCGCTAGCGTCTTGACAAACGGCGAGTATTCGTTGCCCTTTGCCGCGGGATTCGTCGTGTAGTAGTCCGACGGGTTGAGCGAGGAAAAGCCGTTCAAAGCGAGCGCTGTCTGCCAGTTGTCGGGCATGTCCGGGCAGCGCTTGATCGCCTCGCTTTTCAGGTAACTGTC
>JAYTEU010000082.1:0-2704 GCA_043734985.1 Chthonomonadaceae bacterium | reverse complement strand
ACAAAGTCCGCCTTCGCGGACTCAATCCGCAACCCGCGAAGGCGGGTTTGGTAGACTTAGACCGGCACTTCAGTGCCGCGCGGACCCGACGGTTGGAGAACTGAATGATCCTGAAGGTGCGCGCGGTGGGAAGGAGAATGCCCGGCTTTGCGCGAAATGAGGCTATGATCTGAACCTAGAGGAGAGCGCAGAGATGACGGGAACTCCAGACGCCACAAGAAAACGCACGGCAAATTCCGAGATCCGGCTGCGGGCCGCAGAGCCGGAAGATCGGTCGCGCGCCCGCGAAGTTCAATGGGCGGTCGGCTGGAAAGAGCCGCCCGCCACACATCGGACGTGGCCCGAAGCGGACGCGGACTGGCAGGCAAGGCACTACTACCGCGAGATCGTGGCGGAAGTCGATGGCATCATCGCCGCGCGGGTGGGCCTGGAGGCGTACCGGCAGCCCTTTGCCGAGCTGATTGACCTCTGCGTCCGACCGGAATATCGCAGGCTGGGTCTAGGTGAGACGGTAACCCGAGAGTGTGAGCGCGAATCGGCCAGGCGCGGCTTCCGTGCTCTCTTCCTTCAGACCGAGATGGACAACTCCGCGGCGCACCATCTCTATACCGGTCTTGGCTTTGTGCCTACCGCCTACGGCACGATGCTGCGGATGGTGAAGCTCATCGACTGCGCGCTCCTAACGGATTTCCGGCACGTCCACCCGCTCAATCGTTACTCCTGCTCGAAGTCGCCCGGCGAGCCGAATGTTTGGGTAATGGAGTGGCACGCCTACATTACGGACAACTATCTGCGTCTCCGGCTGGAGGGCGGCGCCTCGCGCTCCGAAAGCGACGGCATCGGACCGGCCATTTCAGGGTGCGATTGGTGTACGGAGCAGGGCGAACGCGCGCTTGATATTCGAATTATGCCGGAAGCGGCGCGCGATATCGAGCCCGGCCACCATCTCGAGACTACCATCACGCTGACCAATCGGGGACGTCGCGTTGAAACCGGCGTGTTCCAGATGATACTGCCGCCGGGCGTCGGAATCGCCAGTCCCGCCACCAATCGGGAGAAGGTATTCCTGTGGGAAGCCGCTCCCGGTGAGACTATCGTGCAGCCCGTGGTGCTCCATATCGAGCCCTCCTTCGACGCAGGCATCCTCTACGAGCTGAACTATGGCAGCGTCCCCGTATCGACGGAAGTCTACTGGGATCGCCGCCGCATCCTCCTCAACACAAGTCTTCCCTTCGCCATCCCCGCGCCTCCTTAATTGTTGAGACGCTCTCCATAGAGGTACCGATTTCGGACTTTGGCGTAGAAAGTGGTGTGGTCCACGATAATCAGCCGGGTCCGATGCGAAGCCTGCTGTACTACCACTCGGTCGCCGGTTTCCAGCGCCACCGGCTCGACGCCGTCGATCGCGAATATCACTTCGTGCCCGTCGGTTTCCACCTCGATCTCGATTATCTCGTTTGAGGGGATCACGATCGGACGCGCGCTCAGGGTGTGCGGACAGATCGGCGCCAGCACGAACGCTTCGACGGAAGGCGCGATCAGCGGGCCGCCCGCGGAGAGCGAGTACCCGGTCGATCCGGTGGGAGTGGAGACTACGACGCCGTCGGCCGGATAGGTCGCAAAATAGGCGCCGCCGATCTGTGTCTTCAGGTTCAGCAGGTGGGTAGTCTTACTCTTGAGGGTGACGTCGTTGAGGCCAAAGCCGCTGTGGACGCAGGTCTCCCTGCGGATAATGTCCGCGCGCACCATGAGGCGCTCGTCAATCCGAACCGTGCCGGCAAGAATCTCTTCCAGGTTCCCGTACAGGTCTTCCGGGTGGGTCTCCGCGATAAAGCCGAAACGCCCCATGTGTACGCCGAGTATGGGAATGCCGCACGGCGCTGCCTGGCGAGCGGCGGTGAGAATTGTGCCGTCGCCGCCGAGCGTGATGATGAAGGATACGGTATTCCAATCCTCCGGCTGACAGGCGAGAGCCGGCATCTTAAGCTGCTCAGCGGCACGGGCGTCCATCCTTACGCTGATATCGCGGGCTTCCAGCCAGCCGACCACCTCCCGCGCGAAGTGAAGCGCCTCCGGCCGCGTCCGGTGGACCATGATACCGACAGATTGTTTCATCGCGTCACTCATCCTTGCCCCGTCGGCTCCTGCCGGCCATGGTTAAAACCGTTCATATTGGACGTGCCTAGCCCGCGTCATTGCCACGTCCGCGACACACTGTTTCTTCACCGCGAGGCAGGTAGAGTCCTACTCACATCGCGTTGTAGCTCGCGAGAAATGACGAACCACAAACGTTTGATGCTCGGAGGAACAAAGTTGGCATATTTCCTTTTTGTGGACAAATGGTCCGTTTGGCCCATGCCGGCAAGTGGGAATGCTGATACACTGGAAGCATGCAAACAACAATAGGCTCCCTCCGCACGGACGTGTCGCGAACCCTTCATCCCTCGCTGTGGGAACGGCTCCAATTTGCCGCGCTTGTGCCGCGCGATGCCATGCTGTTCCTCATCTCGCTGACGTATCGCAGCTTTATCTGGGGCATGGAGTGGCTCCCGCCACGGTACTTGGCCTGGACCAGCCGCATCCGTGCGCGGCGGGCGCTGTACCGTGCCTCGCGCGCGGTACCGGCCTATGCGCAGTTTCTGGAAGGCAGTCTTGTTCGTGGAGAGGAGGCGCCGGAGACGGACAAATCCTCCTACATCGATGC
>JAYTEU010000081.1:0-5266 GCA_043734985.1 Chthonomonadaceae bacterium | reverse complement strand
CTTCAGCAATATGATCCGGAACCGTACCGGCGAAACCCATCTTTATCTCCTGATCGGGAAGCAGTGACAGCATGTTTGCTTCGGCCGGCTGCGAGTATTCGAATTCTCTTGTATTGGTATCCACGATCCTCAGGGGAGCGTGGATAAGCGCCCCGCCGACGCGGCGACGGTCATAGATCCGCGTAACGGGTATCTCCCCGTCCGGGCCAAATGGCGGGGCGAAGCGGCTGGAAGGGACAGGGTCTCTCCAAAAGCGCTTCCGTTCAAATGGGTAAGTCGGCAAGGGGATGCGACGGCGCTCGGTCCCAGCGTAGGCCGCCTTCCAATCCGGTTCCACGCCGGCGAGCCAGAGCTTTCCAAGCGTGCAGGTCAGCGAAACGAGGTCCGGTTCCCGCGACTCGGCAAGGCCAAGGGACGCAAAGACAGGAGGATCGGGAGCTCTGCTGCCTTGCTGCCTGGCCAGCGTGCTCAGGATTTTGCCGGGTCCGACTTCCACCAGCGCAAGGCCCGGGTCCGACAGCAGCTCCTGAACGCCCTGCGCGAAGCGAACAGTCTCGCGAAGGTGCCGTACCCAATAGCGCGGGTCCGTCGCCTCCCCGGCAGTGATCCAGGTACCCGAGACGTTGGAAATGTAGGGGATTTGCGGCGCATGGAGCCCGACGCTCCTTACCAGCGCCTCGAATTCGTCGAGGACCGGATCGAGCATCGACGAGTGGAACGCATGAGAAGTCTTCAGGCTGCGGGACGCGACGCCCTCTTCGGCGAGGCGTTTCTGTACCTCCGAAATCGCCTCATGCGTTCCGGAGAGCACCGTAGCAGTGGGGCTGTTGACAGCAGCCAGGCAGACATCCGGGCCGAGAAGCCCTTGGACTTCGGCTTCCGACCGTCGCACTGCCAGCATGGTTCCGCCGGGCAGTCCTTGTATCAATGTGCCGCGAGCCGCCAGCAGCTTGAGGGCATCTTCGACCGTGAACACTCCCGCGATACAGGCCGCCACATACTCGCCAACACTGTGGCCCAGCATGGCCTTAGGCTGCACGCCGTTCTCCTGCCACCACCGGGCGAGGGCGTACTCGATCGCAAAGAGAGTCGGCTGCGTGATGCTTGTCTGGTGCAGCAACTGCAGCGCACTCTCGCGCTCCTCATCCTTCGGATAGAGCACGGTTCGAATGTCCAGGCCCATTTCCGCTTTCAGCAGCGTCGAGTAGTAGTCGATCTGCCGGCGAAAACCAGAATCGGTATCGTACAGGTCGGCTGCCATCCCGACCGACTGGGCGCCCTGTCCTGGAAAGAGAAAGGCCGCGCCTCGGCCGGCCGAGGCGCTCACTGCGGAAAAGACTCGCTTTGCATCGAGGCTATCCAGAGCGCAAAGGGCGTCATCACGACCCAGGCAGACGACTACTCGACGATGTTCAAAGTGCCTGCGGCCAAGCTGGAGCGTGTATGCTGCGTCGTCCATATCGACTTCGGGATTATGGCGAAGATGCTCCGACAGGTTGCTCGTGGCTTCATTCAGCGCCGTGGCGGTTTTTGCGGAGAGCACCAGCGCTCGACAAACGCTCTGCCGGCTTGACGGCGTTTGCGGCGGCGCTTCCTCCAGTATGACGTGCGCATTGGTGCCGCCGACGCCGAACGCGCTGACACCGGCGCGGCGCGGGAACGGCCCCGCGGTCCACTCCGCCAGCGTATCGTTGACATAGAATGGGCTATTCGCGAAGTCGATCGCGGGGTTGGGCGTGGTGTAGTGAAGACTCGGCGGAAGCTGCCGGTTCGACAGCGCCAGCACGGTCTTGATGAAACCTGTCACCCCGGCCGCGACCTCCAGGTGCCCGACATTGGTCTTTACCGATCCTAAGGCGCAGAAGCCGATCTTGTCCGTGGAGTCTCTGAACGCCTTCTCCAGTCCCGCGACCTCGATGGGATCGCCGAGAGGCGTGCCTGTACCGTGCGTTTCGATATAGGAGATACTTTCCGCCGGAACGCCCGCCATCGCATGGGCGGCCGTGATGGCTTCCGCCTGGCCATCGACGCTGGGCGCCATGTAGCTCACCTTGCGCGCGCCGTCGTTGTTCAGGCCATAACCTTTGATGACCGCAAGGATCGTATCCCTGTCCGCGATCGCGTCCGAGAGCCGCTTCAGCAGGACGACTCCGACGCCGGAACCGAATACTGTTCCCTCCGCTCCGGCATCGAACGTGCGGCAGACTCCATCTGGAGAGACCATGCCGCCTTCCTGGTAGAGATAGCCCCGCGTCTGCGGAAACGTGATAGAGACGCCGCCCGCCAGGGACATATCGCACTGATAGTTCAGCAGGCTTTGGGCCGCCTGGCAGATCGCTACAAGAGAGGTAGAACAGGCGCACTGTACCGTCACGCCCGGGCCGCGCAGGTTCAGCTTATAGGAGATTCGCGTCGTCAGATAGTCTTTGTCGTTCCCGAGCACCGTGGGGTAAGCGCCCACCTGGTAAGCGCCCACCAGGTCCTCCACGGAGCTCCGGTCGGGGCAGAGATTCGCGAGCAGATACGTGTTCAGGCTCTGGCCGGCGAATATGCCGATGGCGCCATCGTAGGTCTCCGAGTTGTAGCCCGCGCGCTCCAGCGCTTCCCACGAGCATTCGAGGAAGAGCCGATGCTGCGGGTCCATCACTTCGGCGTCTTTCGGCGTAATACCGAAGAACGAGGCGTCGAAGAGGTCCACATTTTCAAGCACCGGTCGCGCCTTGACGTAGGCGGGATTCGCAAGCAGTTCCGGGTCTGTGCCCGCGCGCGCTAGCTCCTCGTCCGCAAAGCGAGTCAGCGTGCTCACACCGGCCTTCAGGTTGCGCCAGAACGCGTCGATGTCACTCGCGCCCGGAAAGCGGCCCGCCATCCCGATAACGGCGACCTCTTCTACATTCTCGTCGATATTGGCATCTGTCGACGCTTTGTTATCCACGCTTTCGACCACAGTTTGCCGCCTTCTTCCACCGCGTCATTGCGGCTCTCTTGCGCGCCGCGCGATCTTCCGCGTCCCCCGAGGATGGGCGCTCCTCCGGGGTTCCGGCTTGGGAAGCGGTACTGCGCTCGTGCAGGTATTTCGCGAACGACTTGACGGTCGTATATTGGAACAGCGCCGTCACGCTGAATTGGATTCCCGTTGCCTGCTGGAGCTTCCAGTGCAACTGTGTAAGGCGCAGAGAGTCCCCTCCGATATCGAAGAAGTTCTCGTGCAGTCCGACTCGTTGGACCCCAAGCACCTCCTGCCACATTCCGGCGACCGTGTGCTCCATCTCGCTGGCCGGCGCAGCGTATGGAGCTCCGGATGGCAGTCGCTCTCCGCCTTGTAGAGGCAGTGCGGCGTAGTCCACTTTGCCGTTCGGGGTCAGAGGCAGTTCTTCCAACTGTAAGAAAAGGGAGGGAACCATATATTCCGGCAGCCTCTGCCCAAGGAATTCACGAAGCTCCTTCGTCGTCGGCAGCGCGTGTCTCACCGTCACGTAAGCTGCCAGGCGCTTGCTAATCGCTCCCTCTCCCAGGGCAATGAAAGCGCAGCCGCTGATAAGGGGATGTTCCAGCAGCGCGGCTGTGATCTCGTCCAGTTCGACGCGATATCCCCTTATCTTTACTTGATGGTCAACGCGGCCGAGAAACTCGATATTGCCGTCCGGGAGGTAGCGCGCCAGGTCTCCCGTACGGTACATCCTGGGATTTTGGATTTCGGATGCGGTTGCCCCCTGGGCGTGGGCGTTTGGATTTTGGATTAACGTGGCGTTTGGTGATCCGGATTCCAAATTCGGCAGTCCAAACTCCCAGAATGGGTCAGGGAGAAATTTTTCGGCAGTTAGTTCAGGGCGATTCAGGTAGCCCCGTGCCAGCCCGTCACCTGCAAGGTATAGCTCGCCCTGAACGCCCACCTTGACCGGCGCGCCGTTCTCGTCGAGTATGTAGGCGCGCGTGTTGGCGATCGGGCGGCCGATCGGAACGGTGTGCGCACTCAACGGCAGCGTTACCACCGGGTAGCAGCATGAGAATGTCGTACCCTCCGTGGGGCCATATCCGTTTATTAGCCTGCAGCCTCGAACGCTGCCGAGCACCCTGCGCGCATGCGGAACTCCGAGCACGTCGCCGCCGGCAAGAAGCTGCCGTACGCCGTTCAGTCCCTCCAGGTTTGTCTCTACCATCTGGTGAAACAGTCCCGCCGTCAGCCAGAGCGTGGTCACTCCGTACCGTGCGATTGCGCGTCCGATCTCGGTCGGCCCCGTGGAGTGTGGACCCATTATCGCCAGCTTTGCTCCGTTTAGAAGCGCGCCCCAGATCTCAAAAGTGGAGGCGTCGAAGGCGAGCGGCGCCATATGAAGCAGAACCTCATCGGCGTCCAAGCGCACATAATCGGTGTTACAGACCAGCCTTACCACCGCCCTGTGCTCTACCAGTACGCCCTTGGGACCTCCTGTCGAGCCCGAAGTAAAGAGAACGTAAGCCAGGTTGTCCGCGGTGACGGCGCCTGCGGGGCTTTCCTCTGTTTCGCGCTCGATGTCGCGCCAATCGCTGTCGATCAGGACGACTCGCGCCGAGTGTTCAGGCAGACGGTCGGACCGGTGGCGCTTCGTGACAATAACGGGAGCGGCAGCGTCGGCAAGTATGATTTTGACTCTCTCCGGTGGCGCGTCCTGATCCAGCGGAAGATAGGCTCCTCCCGCCTTCAGTATGCCCAGCAGCGCGATGACCATCTCCAGCGACCGATCGATCGACACGGCGACAAGGACTTCCGGTCCAACACCGATTCTCCGTAGATAGTGCGCGAGCTGATTGCTCTTCCTGTCAAGCTGCGCGTAGGTCAGCGTCCGGCCTTCGAAGTCGAGCGCTACCGCGTTCGGCGTCTCGGCGGCCCTGGCTTCAAACAGCCGATGGATACACGCATCACGTGGGTACGATCTCGCCGTCTGGTTCCAGGCGGCGACCAGATCTAACTCGGGCACGCCTCTACCATCCAATCTTGCGGGTGGCTGTGTGCTGTCAACGGTTGAAAAATAAAGCATGTAAGAACCTGCTCTCTATCGAATTGCCGAGAACCGGCTCTTGATTGCCGCCGCGCGCTTGCCGCCTTGATAGGCCGTGCGCTTTACGGCATCGGCCAGGATGGAGCTGCCGGGTGGGGTCGGGTGCATTCCCAGCTTCCTCAGAACATGATTCATCTTGTAAATGTCCGCGAGCAGCTCATCGCGAAAATGGAAGTTAATGCTCAGCGAGACGGAGACTTCGCTCCCGTTTTTCACCCAATGCGGCG
>JAYTEU010000080.1:0-5579 GCA_043734985.1 Chthonomonadaceae bacterium | reverse complement strand
TGTCGCGCAGGCGGCGCCCGAGGATAGCCACTACGATCCAAACGAGGGCGGGCCGTTCTGGCGGAAGATCGTCGGAATCGTCCATCAGAGCGCCGAGCGGCGGCACAAAGAGAAGCACTTCACGCGCACTCTCCTCTCGCTATCGCTGACCAACCCGCAGGTCCGCACTGCGAACGTTGAGTTCCGCCGCCGAATACTCGACACGATACGCGGCCTGATCGAAGATGCGCAGCGGCACGGCGAGATCCGGTCGGACGTGCCCGCCGATACGCTTTCGGTGTTTATGTTCGGCACCTATCTCGGAGCGCTCTACATGTGGTGCCAATCCGAGACCGGCGAAAGCCTGCATGAGGCCATCGATAGGGCCTATGCGCGGGTTTGGTCCGGGATACGAAGTGAAGGAGCGCAGGCAGACTTTGGAATTAAGGGTTTACGTAGTGCTGAAGCGGCGGGGGACAAGCCCCCACCCTACGGAGATAAGGGCCTAAATGGTCTCGAAACACCGAACTAAACGCGGGCTGCAACGTGTACTGCGCATGATGGCCGGCTGCGCGCTGCTCGGGACGGTCTGGACGCTGTCAGCGGCCCAAACGTCTTTGGGACAGACGCCGCCCACGGGTACACCGGCCGCCGGCAGCGGAGTGATACAGCTTCCGCAGACCCCGCCGCCGACCACCCTGCAAGCGCCGCTGCCGAAGCCCGTCGGTCCGGAAACGCCGGCAGACCGGCCGCTTCTCACTTCGCCTTCGCTCAAGGACATACAAGGCCGTCTCGCGACCCAGCCTCTGACAATAGACGACGCAGTGGCGCTGGCGCTCGCCACGAACCGCTCGCTTGCCCTTTCACGCGAAGCCCTGCTGCGCGCTCAGGGCCGAACATCGGAAGCCCGCGCCGCGCTCAATCCAACCGTTGGAGCCTCCGGGACGTTTACGCGGCTGGACCAGGGACAGTCCGCGACCTTCGGCGGGTCGACGGTGACGCTCGTCAACCCGGACCAGCCGACGCTGGGGCTGAACGCGACCCTGCCCATCGATATCGCCGGTCTACTGCGTACTGCTACCGACCAGGCGCGCTTCCAGGAGATCGCCGCGAGGCTCGATATCAACCGGACGCGCAACCAGATCGTCCTGGATGTAAAGTCGGCGTTCTACGATGTGCTGCGCGGGCAGGCGCTGGTTGTGGTCGCCACGGACAACCTCCGGAACTCGCTCGACCGCATGGACGATGCCAACAAGCGCTACCGGGCCGGCGTGGTCGCAAAGTTCGACGTGCTGCGCGCCGAAACCGACGTCCTGAACGCTCAGCAGAGCCTGATCTCCGCGCGAAGCCAGGTAAGTCTAGCCATCGCCAATCTGAACAACACCATCGGCCTGGATATCAACACGCCGCTCGCGGTGACGGAGCAGGGCGCGGTAAACGAGCCGCCCGGCGTTGCGCCGCCCCAGCCCGCCGCGCCGCCCACGGGAATCCCTAATCCTTCGGCAGCCGGCGAGACTGCGCCCGCAAATATCCGGATGCCCGAGCTGCGCTTCGACTCACTGAACCTGGGAGCGGACTACGACGCGGTCAGCAAAGAGGCGGTGCAGGTCCGTCCGGAGATCCTGGAAGCCGATGCAAATATCGCGGCCGCCCGCAAAGGGATCGCGCTGGCCCGTCGGAGCCAACTGCCGAGCCTGGGCTTCTCCGTAGGCGGCCTCTACAGCCCGAACGCGGCAGGGTTTTCGCCGAGGACCACCACTGCACAGGCGGTCCTGTCGCTGAGCATGCCCATCTTCGATGGCGGTGTGGCGAGGGCGCGCGTTCAGGAGGCCCGATCCGACGTCGCAATGGCCGAGACCAACCGGAGGCAAGCGCTCGATCTGGTTGCGCTCGAAGTGCGGTCCGCGTACCTTCAGCTCGTCCAGGCGCGCGATCGCGTAGCGGTGGCAAACCAGGCCCTCTCGCAGGCCCAGGAGGCGTTTCGGCTGGCGCGCGTCCGTTACAACGCGGGCGTTTCCGCGCAGGCGGGCATCTCGCCGCTGCTGGAGGTAAGCGACGCCCAGGCCGCGCTGACCCAGGCGCAGAACAACCGCGTTAACGCGCTGTACGACTACAATAACAGCCGCGCTCGCCTGGACAAGGCAGCAGGTCGCTACTCGTTTGTGATCGGCGGGCCGGGCTACGCATCGCCGCCAACCATCAGGAAATGAGAGGCCCCTGCGCACCGGGCCACACGTTAGGTAACCAACGAATGATGAAAACAGACCCTCGACGACTTGTTATCCAGAGGCTGCTTTGCCTGTCCGCCGCCTTCGCCATCGGGCTGTCCGGCTGCAAGCAGAAGCAGGCAGGCGGCGAAAAAAGCACGACTCTTCAGCCGGCAAAATCGACGGCCGCCAGCCAGGTGGTGGTCACGCCCGTGGCCGTGCGCACGATCTCTCGGACGATCGACGTCACCGGCGCGCTGAATACACTGAACGATGTCACGGTCGGCGCGAAGATCGCGGGCAAGATCGCTGCCGTCTATTTTCGGGAGGGCGACCATGTAAGCACGGGCCAGATCGTGGCGCAGCTCGACACGGCGGACCTGAAGGCGCAGTTCGACCAGTCGTACGCGAACTATCTTGCCGCCCAGAGTAAGGTCTCCCAGGCCAGGACCGCGCTCCGAACGGCGCAGACGACGCTTCAGTGGACAAAAGACCAGACGGCGAGCGCCGTGCGCCAGGCCCAATCCTCGCTAAACGCGGCCAAGGAGCAGGCGGCGGTGGTAAAGCAGGGCGCGCGGCAGCAGGAGCGGCAGCAGGCTCAGGAGAACGTGGACGCCGCCAAGTCGGACCGCGAGCGCGCGAAAGCGGATCTCGATCGCTCCGATGCGGAGAGGCGGCGGACGGTCGCGGACCTGAAGCGATACCAGGATCTCGCAAAGCAGGATGCCATTGCGCCCCAGCAACTGGACCAGGCAAAAGCCGCGGCGGAATCCGCGGAGGCGGCGCACGCATCCGGCGAGGCCGCCTACAGCACCGCCGATGCTCGCTACCGCTCGGCCATTCAAGGCTTAAGCCTGGTACAAGAGGGCTCCCGGCCGGAGGATATCCGCCGCGCCCAGGATACGGTCGATCAGTCGCAGCAGGCCCTTTTCACCGCGCGGAGCAATCGCGACCAAGTTACCATGCGCATGAACGATGTGGACAGCGCACGGGGTGGAATTCGGTCGGCGGAGGCGGGCGTCAAGCAGGCGAAGGCGGCAATGGACCTGGCACGGCAGGGCCTGAACGACGCATCCATTGTTTCGCCGATTAACGGGGTCGTCGCGGAGCGGAAAGCCGAGCCGGGCGTTCAGATCGGCGCGGGCAAGGACATATTGCGCATCGTCGCGCTCAACACGATCTACTTCGACGGGCAGCTCTCGGAAACGCAGTTTGCGCAAGTGCGCGTCGGGCAGCCGGTCGACGTGCGTGTGGACGCCGTGCCTGGAGCCAAGTATGCCGGAATCGTAAGTAAGATATTTCCGGTCGCCTCCGCTGCGGCTCGCAGCTTCACGATCCGCATCACGCTCTCCAATTCCGGCGGCCGGCTGAGACCCAATCTCTTTGCCCGTGGACTGATTACGCTCGCCACCCATAGGGATGCGATCCTGGCGCCGCGCGAAGCCGTCCTGGAAATCAATGGGACTTCGGGACATGTATTCGTGATTGCGGGGGACCATGCCGAAGAGCGCAAGGTGACCGTGGGCATCGAGAATATGCGCGAGGTAGAGATCCTATCCGGACTTGAAAAGGCAGATAAGGTCGTCACGGTGGGGCAGGCATCGCTGCAGAGCGGTGACAGAGTGGCTGCATCGGGCGGAGGTTCGGTAGGCGCCGGAGCGCGATAGTCCGGCGTCAGCCCGCGTTCCGGCGCTCGACTCCGTTCGGCGCGGCGCTCTTGCCGATCATCTTGAGGAACGCATCGACCGCCCGAGGGTCGAAATGCGTCCCCGCCTGTTCGCGAAGGTACTTGTACACGACGGCATCGGGCCATCCGGGGCGATAGGGACGGTCCGATCGGAGGGCGTCGAACACGTCTACCACGGCGAACAGGCGCGCGGCGATAGGGATATCGTCACCCTTTAATCCCTGCGGGTAGCCGGTGCCATCCCACTTCTCATGGTGGCTGTAGGGTATATCGAGCGCCGGCCTCAGAAATGTTATCGGCGACAGCATCTCGTATGCGATGACCGGGTGGCGACGCATAACGACCCACTCCTCTTCCGTTAGCGTCTGTGGCTTCAGCAGAATGCTGTCCGGAATGCCGATTTTCCCGATGTCGTGCAGCAGCGCGCCCCATCGGGCATAGAGCACCTCTTCCTCGTTCATGTCGATACTGCGCGCCAGGCGCGTCGTAAGCTCCGTCACCCGCGTGCTGTGACCCTGAATCTCCTTGTCCTTCATGTCCAAAATCTTGCACCAGCTTTCGATGGTCTTGTCGTACGCATCGATCAGCCGGTCCTTGACACGCTCGGCGGCCGACATCAGCATGCGGTTCTGGATTGCCAGCATCTCCCGCATGATCTCCGTGTAGGGAAGGCTCTTACCACCGCAAAAGTCGAACTCCTCGATCTCGTCGTCATCGTGCGTCGTGCAGTTGCGGCCCTTCTGTTTCGAACGGTACATGGCACGATCGGCGCGCGCCACCAACTCCGCGCCGTTCTCCATTCGCTCGATAAAAGTCCCTACCCCTACGCTGACCGTTATGCCGCGCTGCGGCCACACTGCACTTTCGACGAGCGTCCGAATGCGATCGGCCGCCTGAAGCGCCGCCTCGGAATCGCACTGCGGAAGCAGAACGGCAAACTCCTCGCCTCCGTAACGCGCCGCCAGATCGCATTCGCGAACGGACTTTTGAAGGATGTCGGCGACGGCACGAAGGACCGAATCGCCGTCCGGATGGCCGAACTCATCATTGAACTCTTTGAAACGATCCACATCGAGGAGCAGAAGCGAGAGCGGCGTTCCGTAGCGGCGCGCGCGGCATATCTCTTCGCCCAGGCGCTCGTGCAGGGTGCGATGGTTGTTAAGGCCCGTAAGGCCATCGGTATTGGCAAGCAGCCCCAGCCTCGCGTTGGCCGCTTCAAGTCGCTTGTTCGCTTCGGACAGCTTGATGTTCGCGACCAAAAGCGCGGCATGCTGGTTGGCTATCTCCCAGTTGGCGTTCTGGACGAAATCGATATTCGCCCGGACCTGCTCCTCAAACCAGCGCCGATCGCTGATATCCCGAAAACAGATCACCGCGCCTACTATACGATCGTCTTCGCGTATCGATGTGCAGACATATTCGACCGCGAACGAAACGCCGTTTCGGCGCCAAAACACCTCTGAATTCGAAATCCCGGCGCCGACCGAGTCCGGCGGCCGGCAGCAGGTGCACTCCTCGTCCGGGTAAGCGCTGCCGTCCGGGCGCGCGAAGTGAATCGTATTGTGGAGAAGAATACCTGTTAGCTCTTCCGCGGAGTACCCCAACAGTCGTGCCGCCGCGGGGTTGACATACGTCGTCCGCCCATCCCTATCGATGCTGACGATGCCTTCCCCGACGGTATCCAGATACTGTCGGCACTGTATTTC
>JAYTEU010000079.1:0-5645 GCA_043734985.1 Chthonomonadaceae bacterium | reverse complement strand
GCGCGCGGCCCGCTGCTCCTGTGCCGGCGCGAGCCCGGTCGAATTTAGCGATTACTCGCTCGAATACCGCCTCGATCCGTGGAGCCTGGCTCTGGACGGAAAACCTATCACGTGCAAGCGCGTGCGCCCGTTCCCCAAGACGGTGCGCAAGACCGCGATCTTCAAGCAGGCTTCGAATCGCCAGGGCCAGCGCACCGGCGTCAGCGCTTGGCGCCAGCAGTCCGTTCTCCCCGTCCGTGAGGCACTCCGGTACTCCGCCTACTTTCGTGGCGACGATGGGCCGTCGCGCCGACATCGCTTCCAGAACCGCCACGGGAAACATCTCATCTAACGAGGCCAGCACGTAGACATCCAGCGCGCGCAGAATGCTTGCGACATCGGTCCGATAACCAGTCCATTGAATGCTCGAAGTGACGCCCAGCCGCTGCGCCTCCTCCCGGACCAACCGATCGTACTTCCGGCCCATGTTGCGCTTGGGATCGCCCACGATCAGCAGTAGGACATTCGGAATCGCGCGCTTTATCTCGGCCAGCGCCCGCACCAGGTAAAGATGGCCTTTGCGCGGAATGATGTCCCCGATAATCCCAACGACAGGTATGTCCGGTCCGATGCCAAGCGATGCGCGGGCCTCCGCGCCGGCTTCGGCGGGCACTGCGGCCTGGCTCTCATAGTCCATAAATCCGTGGACCGTGTCGATGTTGGCGGCGCGCACGAGGTTCCACTTTAGCTGGAACCGTTTCGTTGCGTCGGACACCGCGATAACGTGATCGTTGAACATCCAGGTCAGCGGCTGGACAATGTGCGAATGCGCGGTCGCCACGCACGGCGCGCCGCAAAAGCGCCGAAGCACCACGCCGAAGTTGTGGGCTCGCGTCATATGTGTATGGATCACTTCGATGCGACTCTCGCGAACGATCGAGCTAATTCGGCGCAGCTCATCGAGCGGCAGCCGATGGAGATCCGACTCGATGACGCGGATCCTTTCGTCGCCTAGAATTCCCTTTATCTTCGACCCGGTTCGGCAAACGAGCGTTACCGAATGGCCCAGCCGTGCAAACTCCCTGCACAGGAGCGCACAGTGGACGACCGCTCCATTGATCTGCGCGCCTGAGACTATCTCCAGGATTTCCATTGCGGCTTTCGTCCGGCGATCGTTTTAATTGTACTCATGCCCAATCGGCGGCAAAATCCCGTCCAAAACGGCAATGGCTTGCTCGACGCTTATCGCGCCCAAACAGAGCGCTGTTGCTGGTTGGCCGTCATAGTCCTTCGCCTGTTTGGATGCGCCTAGCGCCGCAGCCCTGCCTTCCGTGCGCGGCATCGGTTCTCTGGCGGTGAGCGGCGGGACGCCGGCTCCCACGAACTCCGCGCTTTCCGACGCGCCGAGCGATGGGCTGCCGGTTGAACCATATGCGCACTGGCGGATGGTGCAGTTCGGCGAACAAAGATCCTTTCGGGCCAGCACGTGATCCGACTGGTTCCAGGGGCCGGCATGCGCGGGATCGGTCGACCCGTAAAAGGCAACGACAGGTATTCCCAGCGCGGCGGCAAGGTGCGTCGATCCCGTGTCCCCGGAGATGTGGACCGAGCAGCCGTCCAGCAGGGCCGCAAGCTCTTTCAAATCGGTCCGGCCCGCCAGGTTAACCGGAACCGGAATATCGGTAATGCCGCGCTCCCGCATGTTCGCGGTTACAAGCCGGACTATCTCTTCGCAATCTGCCGCTTCCGCCTGAGTGCCTACGAGAGCCGAAGGGAGGCCGTATCGCTCCGCAACCCGCGCTGTCAAAGCCGCGAATCGCCGCAGTCCCCATCGTCTCGGCGGATTGCCGGCAGCCTGGTTGATTACCGCGTACCGTGCCCCGGGTTCAAATCCGCTCTGCTTAAGCTTTTCTTGAACGCTTGCGCGCGCATCGTCCGGTATGAAGATGGGAGACCTTACGCAAGGATTCTCAACTCCAAGCGCGCGCGCAACGTCCAGGAACCAATCCACGCGATGGACGCTTTCCGCCCGTCGGGGGAGCGGTCGCGAAACCAGATTCGCTCCGTCCCGCATCCGCCACCAGCCGACGCGGTATTTGGCTCCGGTCGCCAGGGCAAACAGCGCGCTCTTCGCATAGCCTTGCAGATCGATGGTGAGGTCGAAGCGGTGCGAGCGAAGGAGGCCCAGGAATTCAAGATACTCCTTCCAAACACTCGGAGAGTGCATTCTCCCCTTTTTCCAGCGAGAACGGGGAACTACGATGGTACGCTCCATGTCCGGATTGCCGCTTACGACGTCGGCGGGTATCTCCTCCACCAGCCATGAAATCTCTAGGTGCGGGTAGGCGTCCTTCAATGCGGAGGCTAGCGGCAGCGCGTGAATTACGTCTCCTATCGCGCTAAGCCGAATAATCAGCACCCTCTTGATGCCGTTGAGGTCGGGTAGCTGCCGCCGACTCATAGCGGGATCACGCGGGGACGCGTCCAGCCACTTCCCCGGACGGGGCGACCAGCGGGCGGCGGACGATCAGCGGGATACCCGCTATGCGCTCCAGCACGGTAACCGGCGCAAACTCAGGCTCCAGCATCGCGCCGAACGGAACGATGCATGTCTGCTCCAGAGCGTACTGGCCGGACAACGCCTTGTGCGCCACCTGGTCCGTAAAGGTGATCCAGCTCGCGCCGGGTGGGAACGTCGCCACGTGTCGCTGCCCGTTTGCCTGGAACTGTTCGTCGGCCTTCAGGAAGTGGTGAAAGCGAAGCATAAAGTCGTCGTAAGGCGACCGATCCGGTACTTTCAAGCCGACTTTGCGGCCGACACTCATCAGACCACGCCGCACGGAAGAGACGAATCCCGTCACATCTTTCAGCCCGGCCTGGACCGCGTACTGCTCGGCAATGGCCTGAAAACTTTCCGCCGTACCCCAAACTCGGTCTCGCGTCGGATGAATATTTGTAAACAGCCTGAGAATTCGGTCGCCGTGAGTTGGCCGGGTCGGGAACGCATCGACGTGCATCAGGTCGTTTCGATGCCGGATCGGCAGGTCGCGCCCCTGCTCCTCAACGGGACGAAACGACGCATAATCGACGCGCCAATAGCGAGCGTAGGCAGGGAAGAGAGCGCCCATCGTCGCTAAGGCTCCGCGCGAATAGTCCGAAATGATCCGCCTCGTGCGCTCTTCACTCTGTGCAGACTCTTTATTGACGCCGGTAACCTTGTCAAGATGAGGCTTATAGGCGATGTTTTTGTGAGAAGCGCTCGCCGTCTGCCGCTGCTCCCTCAGAAACTCCGCATCGTCCTCGTTGGGAGCAAAAGGGGACGGATCCAGCAGGAGTATATTTCCCTCCTCCAGGTCGCGACAGATCTGCTCGCGATAGCTACGTTCCTGCCTATTCAAATCTACGGGGATCAACTCCATCGAATACACTCCCTAATCCACGCATTTGCGCGGACTTGCCTTTCAGGCCGTACCCACAGCGCGCCGAAACGTTCCGTGCCGTTACGAAATGCCTTACGATCGTGCTTCGACCATGCATGTTCCGCGTGTTGAATGGATTTTCAACCTCGGCCAACCCGCCAGAAGGGAATTCGCCGGCAGCTTCACTATTGGCGCCCGATCCTCCCGAACACTTATGACCGCGCTGCTGCTAGCACGTGTTCCACTTTCGCGAAGACTTCGTCCGGAGCAATTGCCTCCATGCAGCGCGGCGTGGCGAATTCGCAGTGGTGCCAGTTACAAGCGGCGCCGCAGCGGTCCCGGTGTTGTATGACGTTTTGCCGCTGGCCATATGGGCAGGAACGATCCGCATCCGTCGGTCCGATGAGCGCGATCACGGGTGTGCGCAGCGCCGCGCCAAGGTGCCCTGAACCGGTATCGCCGCAAATATGAACCGCGCTGCGCCGAAGAACCGCCCCCAACTGTTTCAGGCTTGTGCGGCCGGCAAGGTTGGCAAACGGCGTCTCGGCAAGTTCGGCTACCTGGGAAGCGACTGCTTTATCGGCAGTCACTACCGCGCCTTTCAAGCCGGACCGTTCGTACAATTGCAGCAGCAGCGCCGCGTAACGTTTCGCGTCCCACTGCTTGATCGCAAGTCCGGAGGCGGGATTGATCGAGGCAAACCGTTCGCCCGGTTCGATTCCGTGATCCTGAAGCATTGCCTCGGTCGCAGCCTCATCTTCATCAGAGATATAGAACGGAAACTGAGGCGCGTCTGTCTTTGCACCGACAAAACGCGCCACGTCGAGATACTGATCCACGATATGAATGCTGCCCGGCTCCCGCGGCACCGCCCGCTCGAACAGCGAGGCTGCCTCGCGCATCCAATGATACGCAAGTCGCACGCGAGCCCCCGACGCGCCTGCAACCACCGCGCTCTTCAGCAGCCCCTGAAGGTCGAGCGTAACATCGAATTTGCGCCTGCGCACATCACAAAGTCTTCCATAGACATAGCGATGAAATTTCGCGGAACGCAGCTCCTTCGGTCCGACTTTCGGAAGCGTCAGGATGACGTCGATCGACGGGTTGCCCGTGACTAGAGGCGCAAAGGACTCCTCGACGGCCCACGTAATCTCAATATGGGGAAACGATGCCTTCAGCGCCGCCGCGACAGGCAGCGCGTGAACAATGTCCCCGAAGGCGCTCATCTTGATTATGAGAACTCGGCCCACCGAGCCCATGTCAAAGCTGGGCGGAGTCATTCAAATCTGCCACTTCTCTTCTTACTATGTTGGCAGGCGCGGCGCTGTCGATTGCGTGCCCCTTTCGCGCTGAGAACACTTCGGGCGTAGCTTTCCACCTGTCGTGCAGCCATAGCCATTGTGTAGGGTTCAGTCGAATCTGCTTTTCCAGTCGTGCATTGATAAGTGTCGTGACGGCTCGGATATCTGCCGCGCGATCTTCCGTTGGCTCGACTACCACCGGAGGCTCGAACGTAATGTGAAACCGATCGTCCGCCGTACGCACGCACCAACTGAAGATCAGCGGCGCGCGCGTCTTAAGGTGGAGGATTGCCGGGCCATCTACCGTGCCGGTTGTGACACCCAGAAACGGCACAAACACGTCGGCGGCATTCTGGTCTGAAAGAAGGGCGACGAGCTCGTTGCGCTTCAGGCTTTGAAGCACTCCCCGTGCCGAATTGCCGCGGTATAAGACCTGCGCACCGTTGCCCTGGCGCACCTCGGTCATAAGCTTCGTCGCCTCGGGGTCGTTCGCGTCGCGGGCAACTACGTTCAGCTTGTATCCATGCGTGGTTAGCCACCGGGCAAGAAACTCCCAGTTGCCGAAATGCCCGGTCATGATAAAGCCGCCCCGATTGGAATCGAGCGCCTGCTTCAGATACTCCTCGCCCTCGACCGTCGCCAGGAGGTCCACCTTTTCGCGCGTGAACTGCGGCAGCTTGATGAACTCCGCGGCCATTTCGCCGAAATGGCGAAAGACCGCTCGAGCCATCCGAACACGCTCTCGCTCCGGTTTTTCGGGGTACACCAATTCAAGATTCTTAAGGGCCACGCGCCGGTATCGCCCCAGTGACTGGTACAGCGCCCAGCCCATCCACTTCCCAAGCGAGCGCGCGGCAGGCAGCGGCAGCATCCTCAACGGTCCCAGGAATACCCTCATGGCGGCCCGGCCGGCGATGCGTTCAAGGCGTTTCCTGATGGGCAGCGG
>JAYTEU010000078.1:0-4433 GCA_043734985.1 Chthonomonadaceae bacterium | reverse complement strand
GCGGTGGCCGCATCCGCCTTAACGGGATGGTAGTAGGCGTCCAATAGCCTCGCATTGAGCAGCACCTGCTGCCCGAGCCGGTAGGAACTCCGGTCGGCGTTCAACTGTACGAACCGGCTGTTGCCCGGCAGCTCCTTTGGCGTCAGCGTTCGAAACACCTGGCCCCAATACCGATAGAAAAAGCGGTCTCCCACTCTCCATCGCCATCGCCACGTGCTGTCCACCAGCTCAAGATAACACTTGCCCGCGCCGAATGGCTGATAGGCCACGATCGGATAGAGGCCGTCCGTGTTACGCCGCGTCGAGTGCGTTGCGAGCACGGTTGCGCCCGGCTTGACGCGAGGCACGCCCGAGGCCCAGAACATGCCCGGCAGGGTCGCCCAGATGCGCGCATTCTCCGATTCATTCTCATCTAGCTGCATGATCGGACTGCGCCGCCCCTCGGTCGTGAGCACCCACTGGAATGCCTCGTCCGTGACAACCGGGGTTGGCGAGGCCGAGATCACCACGGGCAGTACGGCTTCCAGCGGCGTTCCCGCGTACTCGTGCGGCATGTGCTGCTCACCGGCTATTACAAGCATGCTCGCGCCGCGATCCTCCACGAAGCGCCGCAGGGCCTGAAGCTGGGCCTCCGTGAAGTAGGAGCGAGGCACATCTCCCAGTACGATAATGTCGTACTCGAACAGCTCCTTTTCCGTTGCGGGGAACCCCTTGATAGGAAAGTTACCCTCGCCGCCGCCGGTAAGGTTATCGCCGCTCAGCAGCAGGCAGGCGAAATCGAGCGTTGTATCGCGCAGGATGGCATTGCGCAGATACCGGTACTCGTACCTCGGCTCATCCTCGACGTAGAGCAGCTTCAGCTTCTTGCTGATCACCGTCTGCGGGAACGAGCGCTTATTGTTGTCCGCCGCGATCTCTCCCGGAAGGACCGCAGTCTCCACGGTATAGTAGAACTGGCCTCCCTGCGCAGGGACGTAGTTGAAGCGAACTTCCTGCTTGGTGTCGTCCGGGCCCAGACGAAGGGATTCGCTTCCTACCGGAACGCCGTTTCTCTTTAGGACGACGGTTATTGTCCGGCCCGCAAAGCCGCGCTGGGCCACCGCCGCGTAGACGCTCACAGTGTTGTTGACGCGAACCACGTCGTCCGCAAGCACGCTCAACAGCGCGATATCCTTGGTCTTCGTCGGATCGCCCAGCCCGATCGTACTGACCCGGACGCCCGCCTGTTTCGCCGCTTCGGCAGCCGCGACGGGGTCCTCGCCCAGGTTGCTGCCTCCATCGCTCAGGACCATGGCCCCCGCGATTGGCTGGCCCGCCAAGTCGTCGAGGGGAGTGTGAAGCGCGCTTCCCATCTGCGTGGAGTCGCCGGTCTGCGCGTCGGGCAGGAGCGCGAACTGGTAGGTCTTCTGTTTGGCGGACTGCGCGGGCAGCGGCACCTGTCGGGGTTTGGCGGCAAACGAGTAGAGGCGCACATTGAATCGCTTTGCCAACTCGGTCAGGGCGTGGGCGCGGTTCAGCACCGCGTTGGCGCGCTGCAGTCGAGTCAGCCGCGCGGCGCTGCCCGGGTCTACGCCCGCCGCAGTGCCTTCAACCGTAGCTCTTGCCGCGGGCATTCGCGGGTCCGGTCGATTCATGCTGTCCGAGTTATCGACCAGGAGAATAACGTTGGGGCGAACGCGGTCGGAGTGGCTGAGGCGAAGCACGGGCTGCGCCAGCATAACGATGAGCGCCGCAACCGCAATTATGCGCAGGGTCACAAGCGGAGTCTTGACCCACCACGACGGGCGGGTGCCGTCGCGCCAATAGTGATAAGTAAACCACGCGGCGGCGGCGAGCAGGAGAGCAATTACAGCCCATTGCGGCCAGAGCGCTGCAAACGACAGGTGCATCTGCTGGATGTTGCGCGCCGCCTCGGGCGGAATTCCTGAAAGCCATTGCGCCCAACGTTGATCGAGTGGTCTGAACAGAGTAATGTACCTTCCGGGGCGAATTGGAAGTGGCCCCTCGGTAAGAGAGGGGCCGGGCATTGCGCCGAAATTCACATCAATAGGCGGCGCTACAGGGTTACCGAATTTGACGAGGCTCAATACGAAGTGTTACATTCAATCCGGCTTCCGCTAGGCTTCCTTCGCCTTGTCGCGCTGCTGCAACGCGGTCGTCAATACGGCCAGGAGGAGAACGCCGCCGACTACGGTGCCTTCCCATAGCGAAGGATTGGCGATCGTCAGATTGATGCCGCTTAAGATCACATTCAGCAGGCACGCCCCGAGCAGTGTGCCCACAATGCTGCCCTGTCCGCCTCGCAAGTTCGCGCCGCCGATAACGGCCGCCGCGACCGCGTTCAGCTCGTACCCGGTACCGCTCAGTGGGTCTCCCTGGCCTCCATACCCGGCATAAAGTACCCCGGCCACCCCTCCCAGCAGCGCGCTGGCGCCGTAAGCGAACAGCTTGATTCGGCCGACGTTGATGCCGGAGAGACGAGTCGCCTCTTCATTGCTTCCCACGCTGTAGACATACCGGCCGATCCTGGAATACTTGAGAAGCACGTGCATGACGACCGCAAGAAACCCGACGATAACGACCGGAACCGGGATTGGGAAGAAGGAACGCTCGAACAGTCGCCCGTTTGCCAGCCACGTCAGGAACGAGAACTCGGACAGCGATACGGGAAGCTGTTTGTTCATCAGCAGCGACTGACTGCGGAGGATCGTCAGCGACGCCAATGTTACCACGAACGGCGGGAGGCGCAGTCGGTGGATCAGCGTGGCATGGAGCGCGCCGATCGCCAACACGACGAGAAACGTGAAAATAATCGCGAGGCCGATCGCGCTGCCGGTATACATCCGCGTATTCAACTGCGTCACGGTCATCGCCAGCACCATTCCGCTGAACGCAATAAGCGAGCCGAGGGAGAGGTCGATCCCGCTCGTCAAGATTACGATGGTTTCGCCGATAGCGAACACGGAGAGCAGCGCGATTTGAAGAAGCAGGTTCTGAAGGTTCGCCGTGCTGTAGAAGGTGGTTCGCGCCGAGGAGAAGTACAGGAGAATGCAGATCACCATCAAAACGAGGACGACGCCGCTCTCGCGATGGCGCTGCAGGAAGACCAGAATCGGATTTCCGCGCTTTGGCGCTGTCACGGCGGAAGCAGGCTCCATGGAGTTCCGGTCCTTTCCAGGGTGTAGTGTGTGGCTGTACGCTTAAAGCGGATACCGGACGCAGTCGGCGGCCGGTGCTGCGCCGGTCCGCCTGCCGATCGTCAGCAGGCGGATGGAGGCTGGTGGCGGGCGAGCGGTCCTACGTGGACGACAAGCCGCGGTCCTTGAGGCTCTTCAGGAAGGGAGCCGCGTTGCTCGGCGTGATGACGTCGACGCCGGTATCGATGACATGGGTCTTGAAGTCGACCTTCATGTTCATTTTGTCCAGCTCGGGCTTCAAGTCGCCGATGGCTTTGTCGATGTTGTTGCTGTCTTTCTTCAAGGCGTCGAGCAGTTTGATGGTCAGCCGCCCGAATTCGTACGGCTTCTGGACCACCGTCACATCGACGAGGCCTTTTTCCAAATTGTTCAGGGTCTCCGGTTCGCCGTCGAAACAGACGATCTTCATCTTTGCGCGCAGTCCCTGAGCCTGCACCGCGGAGACTATCGCCGGTCCATTGTACGAGTAGAGGCCGACAAGGCCGTTCAGACCCTTGCCCTGATACCGAGTTATCGCGTCCTCGACGTTCTTGCGCGCCTTGCCTTTGTCCTTATTGTCTTCGAAAGGCGGTGCGATGAACTCGATATTGTGACCCTTCGTTGCCTCCACCATGCCGTTGAAGCGGTCGCGGGCATTCTGCGCGCCCATGTTGCCGACAAAGGCAACCAGCTTTCCGCCATTCGGAAATAGCTTGACCGTCTCCTGGCCCGCGATCTTCCCGGCCTCGAAGTTGTTCGTGCCAATGTAGGCCATCCGCTTGCTGTCCGGCGAGTCCGAGTCGAAGGTGACGACCGGGATGCCCGCTGCAATGGCCTCGTCGATGACGGGCGCCATGGCTTTGGCCTCGATCACGGAGACTCCGATGCCGTCCATTTTGGAAGCCACTGCCGTCTTAAACAGGCTGACCTGGGCCGTGTTCTCGGCGGGGCTTGGACCCTGCCAATCGCCGCCGCACTTCAGCTCTGCCTTTGCGGCATCCAGTCCCTTGCCCATCGAATCCCAGAATGGCGAGATCCCGTTGGTAATGATCTTGTATTTGCCGGACCCAGCGGCCGGTGAGGCAGCCGGAGATGCGGACGTACCCGCGGAGGTCGGGCCACCGGCATTCGCGGGCTTGTCCTTGTTAGGGTCACAGCCGGTGAGGGCGACAGCGACCGTTACGGCGGCCAGCCCCCCAAGTACGTGTAATCGGATTATCATGGATTCAGTTGCTCCCTCGCAAGATTATTTAGGAT
>JAYTEU010000077.1:0-2224 GCA_043734985.1 Chthonomonadaceae bacterium | reverse complement strand
GGAGAGCTCTCGGTCGCGCGGACCGGCATGCCCTGGTAGAGTGGGGGCATCCATCCGCTCGACCAGTTGCGCGACCCGTCCACGGGCAGGCCGCTCGGGTCGAGCAGGGCCACATACGACGGCAGATTCTGGTTCTCAGTGCCGAGGCCGTAGGTGATCCACGATCCGAAGGTCGGCCGTCCCGCAACAGGCATTCCGGTGTGCATATGGCAGCAGGCCTGCTCGTGGTTCTCGTGCTCGGAGATCATGGACCGGATCAGCGCGATCTCGTCGGAGTGCTTTCCGAGTTCCGGCAATAGCTCCGAAAGCTCCATTCCGGACTGTCCGTGTCGGTTGAACTTGAACGGACTGCCGAGCCATGCGCCCGTCTTCTTTGCGTCCACGTCGTTGACGAAGTCGGACCCCGGCTTCTTTCCATCCTGGCGGCAAAGCTCAGGCTTGGGATCGAAGAGATCGACCTGGCTGGGGCCGCCGTTCTGGAACAGGTAGATAACGCTGCGCGCCTTAGGCCGATTGTAGGGCGACTTCGGCAGTAGATTGTTCCCGGCCCTCTGAGCGCCCGAGGCTTCGGCACGCTCGCCAAGCAGCATCGCAAGCGCCAGCGCCCCCGCGCCGGAACCCAGCCGCGAAAAGAACCGGCGACGTCCCAATAGATCCAGCAGTTGGCTACGATGCGGTAAATCCTCTTCGGTCATGTTGTTCCTTACCCCAAATCCCCTATGAACTTCTCAGCCCGAGCGGGGATTTGGTCGTACGCTGAAAACCCAGGCACGAAAATTCAGCCGTCGGTTACCCCTGGATGAGACGTCAAATGCCTCGCCACTTTCGGCATTTGTGTCCGCAGTACACTTGTAGTGTGTTGCCGGGTGTTTTCAACACCCGGAGAGGCGTGCCTGCCGCCGATCAATCCACATACATGAACTCGTTGCTTCCAAGCAGCGCCAGGCAGAAATCGGCCAGGGCTTTCTCGTCGGCTCCTGCGATTTCCGACTTTGCGCCAACGGCATACCGGGCGGACTGCATCCTCAGGAAATCGAGCGCGGCCGTGCGCTCCGATAAGTTCGGCTTACGCGACAGCGCAATTCGGTACGCGGTATCGATCGATTGAATGCGAATCGCGTTTACATCCCGGGCGGGCTGACCCGCTGCCGCCCCGCTCGACTCTTTGCGCACGCGTATCGCAAATGTCCGCGCCTGCGAATCGAGAAACGCGCTGTTCAAGATAGCCAGCGCCTGCGTGGCGGTTGCGGACGATATGCGCCGAGTACAGTTGGTCTCCATGATAGGCGCGTCGAAGGTGTTCAGCAGTGTGACAGGCATCGACCGGCGCACCAACAGGTAGATCGATCGCCGCCCCTGCTTCTCCTCGGCGACGGGTGAGATCTCGCCGGTAGACTTAGTCACCTCTCCGACGGGCTCGCCGAACATCGTCGAATCCAGAGACCCGGCCGCGAACAGCACGGCATCGCGGATATTCTCCGCCTCCAGCCGACGTGGCCGCTGCCGCCACAGCAATCGGTTGTTCGCATCTATTCCGGCAGCGTCCCGCAGGGGCGGAGCAGGGCGTAGGGAGTTGGGTTTCGGGCGTAGACTCGCCTGGGCGGTCGATGCCCGCATCGATGGATGCAGAGTTGATACCTGGCGGTAGGCAATACTCGTGACCATCAATCGGTGCATCGCCTTCAGGGTCCAGGGCGCGCCTCCCTCGAAGCCTCGAACCAGGCTGCATGCCAGCCAGTCCAGCAGCGCCTGATTCGAAGGCTTCGCTCCAGAAACGCCGAGGTTCTCCGATGTGGGGACGAGGCCCTCGCCGAAATGACGCTCCCATACTCTATTCACGATGGCGCGCGCGGTCAGCGGATTATCGGCGCGGGTGATCCACTCCGCGAGCGCGAGCCGGCGTCCTGTTGTCTTTGCGCTCAATGGCGGCGGCGCGAGGCGAAACGGGCTGCGAGGATCGTCCAGTACGGCCGGCACTCCAGGCTCAACCGCGTCGCCGGGGCGCGTCCACTCGCCCCGAATACGGATGGAAGTAGGCGGTGGCGTGTTATCCTGATCGTAGAAAGCTCGGATCTCCGGCAGCGTGATTCGCTTCTTCTCCTCCTCCGCCCGTGCCCCGCGCAACTCCGCGATCCGCGTCTTAAACTCCGGATATTCCTTCGAAAGTGTCTCGGCGTCAACCTCAATCAGCGCTTTGTACTTTGCCGCGAGCGCCTTTTGCTCC
>JAYTEU010000076.1:0-4384 GCA_043734985.1 Chthonomonadaceae bacterium | reverse complement strand
CGGGCAGGCCCGATCCAAAATTGAATAAACAGTAGACGTATCGGGATGTGTTCATTACGAGGCAGCCCGGGTTCGGCATTGAGTCCGCGCAGGCGGACTTCGTAAACCTAGACCGGCATTTCAATGCCGCGTACCGAGAACGGAATGACCCGCTCCGCACTCGGCGCCGCCTCGTAAACCTAGACCGGCATTTCAATGCCGCGTACCGAGAACGGAATGACCCTGGGTGTACGAACAAACCTCCAGACCGGATTTTCAGTGACCGCCGCCACAATTACCGGTACAAAAACCGCGCGCTTTTGCAGGAAATCGCATCCAAATCGCCGGTTTCAGCCCGTTCCAGCACACCCATTTCCTTGAAAATACCCACTTTCAACCGCCGACGCCCTCCGCCCTCCCTCCCCAATTGATTTGTTCGATATCCCTAAAAATGCCACCTAGCAGCACAAACAAAATAATTCCAGCCTCGCCCGCGCCCAAGCCCGCCGCCTCCCTCCTCTCCCATAATCTGTGAAATCTGTGAAATCTGTGTCCGCCCCGGCTACGTGTCGGGGGAGAGAGTCCTCCCTGGCTACCTGCCCTCAATTCGCGCAGGCGGCGCACCCCTCTCCGTATCCATCCTGTCCATCCTCCCCATCCATGTCCAAAAACCCAATTGCCGACTGCCGACTGCCGACTGCCCTCTTTGCGGTACAATCTCAGAAATATTCCGGAACTCCGGCGCGGCAAAGGCAGATCCCCAAGTGAAAATCACCGACTACTCGACGTTCGTAATCTCAACGCCCTGGCGCAACCTCACCTACCTCGTACTGGAGACCAGCGACGGCCTCTACGGCGTCGGCGAGGCCCGCATCCTCGGCAAAACCCACACCGTGCTGGAGTACCTCAAAGACGTGCGCCGCCACATCGTCGGGCACGACGTCTACGATATCGAAGACCTCTACCGCCGTTTCACGCTGCTCGATTTCGGCTCCCCCGGCGAAGTCGTCATGACCGGCCTCGCGCTCGTCGAGCTGGCAAGCTGGGACATCATCGGCAAGAAAGCCGGCCTTCCCGTCTATCAGTTGATCGGCGGCAAGGTCCACGACAAAATCCAGGCCTACGCGAACGGCTGGTACCGAGGCGACCGCACCCCCGAATCGTTCGCCTCCTGCGCGAAAGAGGTCGTAGCCCGGGGCTACAGAGCGCTCAAGTTCGACCCCTTCGGCAACGGCAACCTCGAGCTCTCCCGCGAGGAGTACCGCAAATCGCTCGATATCATCGCCGCGGTCCACTCCGTAACGGACGGCAAGGCCCAGATGCTCATCGAGATGCACGGGAGGTTCGCGCCGCACCAGGCCGTGGAGATCGCGCGGGAGATCGAGAAGTACCACCCCGGCTGGATCGAAGAGCCCTGCCGCCCCGAAGACCCCGGCGCGCTCCGCTACGTGATGGACCACACCTCGATCCCTATCGCCACCGGAGAGCGCCTCTACCACGCCGGGCAGTACCGCGACCTGCTCTCCAACCGCCTGACGCACATCATACAGCCGGACCTGAACCAATGCGGCGGCCTCCTCGAAACGAAAAAGATCTGCTCCACCGCCGAGACCTACTCCATCATGGCGGCCCCGCACAACGTCGGCGGCATCGTAACGACCACCGCTTCGCTCCACATGCTGACGACCCTGCGAAACGGCAAGATCCTCGAGCACTTCAACGATTTCGTGGACTCCGACATCAAGACGGTCGCGGCCCCTTACCCCGAGGTAGTGGACGGCTACTTCGCCCTGCCGTCCGGACCTGGGTGGGGACTCGAGCTCAAACACGAGATCATCGACGCGCTTAAAGCCGACATGGACGGCAACATAATCCCGGACCCCGGCCTAAACATGTTCGTCAACCCGGAATGGAACAAACGCGATACCGCCCTCAAGAGCCCACATAACTCCCTCTCGCCCGCCGAACCGGGCGCCCGCCGGGGCGGGCATGAGGAGAATCAGGGAGAGGCGGGTACCCGCTAGCGGGTGGTGGAGTTAAGGCGTAAATGAGCGCGTAATCGAATCAGGGAAAATTACGTAGCCATCCGCCGGAGTTACCGTGGAAGAACCCTTTGTGTTCTATTGCAGCTTGCGCTAAGAACCGGGGGGATCATGAAGGGTAATGCAGTATTCGGCCGCACCGGCCGTACTAAAAAACGGGGATTTACACTTATCGAGCTACTCGTCGTAGTGTTGATCCTGGCGATTCTCATGGCGGTTTCCATTCCGTTGTATTTGAGCGCCATTGCGGATTCGCAGAAGAAGACTTGTCGATCCAATATGCAGACCATTGCGAACGCGGTACAGGCCGGCCGCGTGAAGAGTCAATTGACTAACTATTCGACCTTCATCGGCAATGTCAGCACGACGCTGGAAGCGGATCTTCAAGCGATACCGGTCTGTCCGACAGCCGGTGTCTACACCATCGAAAACGGCAGCAGCGGCTCTGCATCCACGTTCAAGGTCCGATGCACCGCGACCGGGCACAACACGTTCGAGCCGGGCGTAGATTCGACCTAAGCAGCCCTGCATGGAAAGATCGTAGATTCCGCGGCGGCGTATTCTGCCTTGTAGGGGCAATCGGCCGCCGGACCCTATCGAAGCTGTTCACGGCGTCGAACCAGGGTAACTACCAAGGAATTAGGCATAGCCACCTAAGGGTTTCGCGGACCGAGATTTGTTAGCCCGTCCAGCAATCTGTCGAGGTCCGCATTGCACCCGTCCTGCCAGACGGATTCGAAGGAATCCGACCCAAGCTCCTTGCTGAGCCGAGCGGTTTTCTAGCCGCGCTCCGCATTCGCGTCCGGAGTGAGCGGCGCGCCGATCCACTTTCGCAGCGTACCGGCCGCCGCGAGCAGAGTGGCGGCGCGCGCTCATTCGCCTCGCTTTTCGGCAAGATCGGCGAAATGCTCCAGCGAATAGGCCATGCTCCACCTGTCGCCAAGCCGACGGCACAGTCGCAGACTCTCGGCAAAATTCTCCTCGCCTTGCTCTGTCTCCCCCGCGTCGCAGTACAGTCTTCCCAGCACATTGAGCGAGATCGCCAGGCTGCGGCTATCGTCCAGCGAACGCCGTAGGGCGCTGCTTTCCACCAGCAATCGCTTCGCGGTTTCGCCTTCGCCCCGGTCCCGAGCCAGCAGAGCGAGGTTGTTAAGCGAAGCGGCGATGCCCCAGCTATCCCGGACCGCGCGCCGCACGACAAGCCCGCTCTCGTAAAGCGCCGCCGCCTCCTCAAAGTCGCCCAGGCTGTGCGCGACGATCCCGAGGTAGCCAAGCGCGCTCGCCTCCGCGATCCGGTCTCCGACGTCTCGCGCCGCCGCCAGGCTCGCTTCAAACAGCCGGTGCGCCTCCCCCAGATCGCCGGTGTCCTTGGCAGTAAGCGCCGAAACCCCAAGCGCGCCCGCCAGCCCGCGCTTGTCTTTCATCCGGCCCCACATCGCCAGGGACTCCGCGACATGCCGCCGCGCGGTAGCATAATCGCCCTGAAAGACCGCCAGCAGCGCCGCCCAGCTCATGCCGTCCGCGCAGCCGCTCTGCCGCCTATTCACCCGCGCCTTTCGCGAGCGCAAAGGCGTGACGCAGGGGCAGATCCTGGCACTCATCTGCGCCTTTCAGGAGACCGTGCAGCATGTCCACGACCGGGGAGTTCTGGTCGTGGACATGAACGAAATGAACTTCCTGGTCGACCGGGACATGCAGCGCGTGCTGTTCATCGATGGCGATAGCTATCAGACGCCCAGCTTCCCCGCGACCGCAATCATGGACTCCATTCGCGACCGGGACAGCGCAACCTACAGCGCCGGGACCGACTGGTTCTCGTTCGCCATCCTCGCCTTCCAGATGTTCGTCGGCGTCCGCCCCTACCGTGGAAAGCACGCCACGCTCGTTGACCTCGACGCGCGCATGATGGCTAACGTCAGCGTGCTCAACCGTTCGGTCACCGTTCCCGCAACCAGTTACCCGCTCGATATCCTGCCCTCCGCCTACCGAGACTGGTTCGAGGCGCTCTTCGAGCAGGGGTAGCGCACGCCTCCGCCGACAGGAGCCAGGTTCGTCCCGAGCGTGACGCCGCGCATCCTGCAATTGCCGTCATCCGTACGCCTAAAGGTCCGCGAAATCGCTCGATTCGCCGCAACTCTCGCTCCCGAAACTCTGACTGTCGCAGGCATCGCCACCTTCGCTCTAAATGGCCCGAGGGACTATGCCAGTGGCCCAAATCAGCCCGACTATGATCTTCCAATCCTCGCCCAGCCGCCGCGCCGGTCGAACAGCGGCCCGAAACCAGGCAAGAGCGTACAACCTCCGGCCACAATCCTCCAGCTCATCGATCCCACGACCGCGCTTACCACCGAAGGCGTCTGCCT
>JAYTEU010000075.1:0-2844 GCA_043734985.1 Chthonomonadaceae bacterium | reverse complement strand
TTTGGTTCGGTCAATTTGACCGGAGCGCTGTAGGACTTGCTATACGGGGTATGAAAGGTCCAGCCGGAATCTGCCGCGCTGCCGCCGGGCAGGATCGTTGTGCCGCGGATAGGCGGCATCGCCTGCGCGGAGACCAGCCCTCCCGGCGCATTGACCGCAATCGCCGGCTTCCAGGCGGAATCGTCGAAGCGGGCGGCGTCCCAGTTGGGCATCTCCAGCCTGGCGTCGTAGGTCTCGCCCCCATAGATGCTGTCGAACACAATCGGGCCGGTCGAGCACTTCCAGGCCGTGTCCGTGGCGAGTGTTTCGCTGGAGCCGTCCGTGTATTGGATGTGGAGGTTGGCGCGTACCTTCGGCGCGGCACGCCAGGGCGCGCGGTCGAAATACCAGACGGCGCGCGTATGCACATTCTGCCAGCCGGTCCCGAGTACGATCCCGAGCACGTTCTCGCCGCTTCGGAGCGAGGATGTCACGTCGTAAGTCACGTAGAGAGCGCGCCTGTCGTAGCGCGTGTACCCGGGGTCCAGCAGATGGTCGCCAACGCGCTTGCCGTTGCAGCGCAGCTCATAGTAACCCAGCCCGCTGATATAGACGCGCGCCGAAGCGACACTCTTCCCGAGCCGGAAACTACGGCGGAAATAGGGCGCGGGATGGTAGCTCGTATCGGTCGTTGCTCCGATCCAGGAGCCGGCCCAGTCCTCCGGGCGGAGCAGTCCCATCTCCCACGAGGCAGGCGGGCTCCAGGCGGATGGCTTGTCCTGCTGATCCCAACTGCGAACCTGCCATACGCAGCGCATCCCGGACAGCATGGGCGCGCCGCGATAGGGGATATGAGCGGTTTCGTTCGAGGCGACTTTCCCGGAATTCCAGAGGACGTCACGGCCCGCGTCCACACTGCTTCGACTATTGGCAACGCGGATCTCGTAGGCGGACTGACGAACGTCGCGGCGGTCCGACTGAAGCTCCCAACTGAGCAGCGGCGCGGCGGCATCGAGGCCGATAGGGTTTGTCAGGAACTCGCACCGTAGACGGACCGGTTTCATGGCGGCGGACCCCGGCAGCGCGAGCGACAGCGCCATCAGCGCCATAGCCAAAAACCTCATCGCGAACGCTCCTATATGGTATAAAGTCGTATCGATGGCTAGTTCGCGTTGACGCGCTGATTTCCCTTCCCGTCCGGCCCGATCGAGGAGGAATACCCGAGTCCTTCGGTTAACAATTGGGCTGATTATCGCATATTGGAGCATTGTGAAAGGAAACCGCGATGTCCGTTGAAAACAAGGACTTACAAAAGAAGGTCCGGGGCCAGATTGCGCGGCGCTACGTGGACGCGACTCTGGTCAACGTTACCTGCTCCGGAGGGAACGTCCACCTTACGGGCGTTCTCAAGGGCCTCCGCACGCACGCCGGCGTTAATCTGAAGGATGAGATGGAGAATATCAGCAAGCTTCTACGCACCATACCCGGTGTACGAGATGTAGTCTGGGACGTATCACTCCGCTCCTGATCGGTCCTGTTTGTCGCGGTGTGGGCGAAACGGCGTCGCTCGGGGCACTGCGGCCAAATGCCCCACCGGTGCGTGATTGGTTCACGTGGATTGTGCAAAATTACTGGGGACGGGTATTTAGGGTCGACTGACGGATTGGTCGGCAGCGAAGCGGTAGGGAACCCTTATAGCGCCCGGTGCGTGAAGTATCTTATAAAGCCGTCGAGCGACACGCCGCTCCTCGCTATGACCACGGCGCCGACAATGAGGATGGCGACTTGAAGCAGCAGGCGCGCCGCGCCGTTCGCGCGATCCGTGCGCGAACGAGAGCAGAGCAGGTAGAGCGCCATCCCGTTTGCCGCCAGATTTGCGGCCGCCCCCAACAGGACGAATGCCAGGCTTGGAAACGGTATAAGCGCGAACAGCGTCAGCGCCCAAACGGCGCCCACGATCGGTCTATTGAAGCTCTGGTTGGAGGCAAGGACTGGCATTTCGGTTCCTCTTTGTTGCGCCCCGTGGCAAAAGGCTGTGTTCGCTTGACGTGCATCGCGCGGTGAAAACCGCAAAATTACTTTGTGGGTTCGTCCGCGCTTGTCAGTTCCATGGGTTGCATGAAGCGTGCCACCGGCCCCTGAGCTGACAAAACCGGTAAGCTGACCGGTATACTGTCAATAATGTGAAACTTCAGGGGTCGAATCGGACTCCAATCAAACAATTACGATACGGATTTGGGCGGAGGAGACTTTCGCGATGCTGACGATACGCGGTGGAGGTTCGGGGAGGTTCTGCGACGGATTGTCCCGGCGCGACTTCCTGAAAATAGGCGGCCTGGCTCTTGGCGGGTTGTCGCTGACGGACGTGCTTGCGGCTGAGGCCAGGACCGGCATCCGCTCGTCGCACAAAGCGATCATCATGGTCTTTCTGCCGGGCGGTCCGCCCCATCAGGACATGTTCGACCTGAAACCGGATGCGCCCGCCGAAATTCGCGGCGAGTTCAAGCCGATCAAGACCAACGTGCCCGGTATCCAGATTTGCGAGCATATGCCCAAGATCGCCGCGATGATGGACAAATTCGCGATAATCCGGTCGCTCGTTGGCGCGCGCGACGAGCACGACGCGAGCATCTGCCAGTCCGGGTACAACCACTCCGAGCTGAACCAGAACCACGCGCCAAGTCTCGGCTCCGTTCTCTCTAAGCTAAAGGGCCCAGTGGAAAAGACGGTTCCGGCTTACGTTGGCCTTGCGCCCAAGATGGGACACATGGAGTGGGCCGATCCGGGACAGCCGGGCTTTCTAGGCCTGGAGCACAGCCCACTAAAGCCGGACGGCGAACTGATGGCCGATATGGTGCTGAACGG
>JAYTEU010000074.1:0-3781 GCA_043734985.1 Chthonomonadaceae bacterium | reverse complement strand
CCCGCCCGCGCAAGCGCCGAAAGCATTCGACTTTGTGAACAGGCAGGGGAACGCATGTAGGCAGTTTACCATAAGCCGGCATCCGAGAGTCACCAACCTCGATCGGCCGTCTTCCAAAGTATTCCGCCTCCGCCTCCGCTTCTGCTTCTGAACCCGATTGCGTACCGATGATTTGCAGTTCTCGATTACTTGCGGAATTGCCAGTCATTTCATTCTCCCAAAGTTGGCTGCCCGTATCTAAAGGGAAACAAAGGGTTCGAGTACTAAATATCACAATCAGGAAGGCCCAACTATCAGGGCGTTTTTTCCAAAAATAGTGTACATTATTGTTAGTGTTGCAAATCGGAACAGTCGCATGCTGAGGAATTGCACCGATTGATGCCGAATCAACTCGTGTCACCGAGCGAATTATCCCGGATTATTCATGAAGCTGATTTTGATCTCGACTTTCGAAGCATAGTGCAAGCAATTTGATCTGTACGTGAATAATCCGGGTTATTTCCTCTGTTGGGCCTATCGGCATTGAGCATGGCACAGCCGGAGCGCGCAGAGAATCGATGCGCGATATCGCATGCCGCCAATACCCCATGTATACCATCCGTCGATCCATTCGGAAATGACTGCGTATTTGCCCGGGGAGTGTAACGTTTTTTGGAAGCAGCGCGATGGAAAATAAAGATGTTCGGCAGGCTCTCCGCACAACGCGGTGAGCGCAGTGTCACCAATTTCCGAACGGAAAAGACGGCGATGCTGCTCGCCTGCCTGGCCCAGGAGCCGGATCGCGCCATCCGCCGCGACGAACTTGTGGAGCAGCTCTGGCCGGGCCAGCCGCAGGATGTCGCGCACAACCGGCTGCGCGTCGTCCTATCGTACCTTCGGTCTATCCTGGAGCCGGAACCGGAGGATCGCGGCAACGTTCTGCTCGCCGACAGGCGGGAGGTGCGACTCTCAACCAGCGCTCTGACGACCGATATCGCAGAATTTGAGGCGAGTCTCCTGCGTGCCGATCGCATGAGCGATGAGCCCGCCCGAATAGAGGCGCTGGAGGCTGCTATTACGCAGTATCAAGCGGAGTTTCTGCATACGTTGGATGCGTTCTGGATCACTGCGGAGCGGCTGCGACTGAAGGATACCTACCAGTTGGCGCTGCGCCGGCTGATCCAGGCGCTGTTGAGCCAGGGGCAGAACGCGAGCGCGCTTATGGTTGCACAAAAAGCCGTCAAGGCGGACCCTTATCGCGAGGAGACGCATCGCCTGCTGATGCTCGTATACGGCAAGATGGGCCGGCCGACTGCCGCGCTGCGCCAGTACGAGGAGCTGGAGCGGCTGCTCGATTCTCGAACGGGAAGCTCGCCTTCGACTGAAACCAGGGATGCGCTCGCGCGACTCAGCGGCCCGGAACCCGAACTGCCTGCGCGTAATCCAGGACGCCCTCGCATACCGGTCCAGGGACGCAAACCTCAGCACGTTCCGTTAAAAACTCCTCCTCTTCCCATACCCGCTCCGCTCTCCATCCTCATCGGACGCGAAGATGCGATTTCGCAAATCGTGGCAATGCTGGAAACGCCCGAGACGCGGCTGGTGAACTTGATGGGCGTGGGCGGCGTGGGCAAAACGCGCCTGGCGATAGCGGTCGCGGAGAAGATCCGCGGCAAGGGGCGGCCTGTCTGCTTCCTCTCGCTGGTCGGCGTGGAGAATGCCGAGGACATCTCCCTCCGTCTCGCCGCCGCGCTGCACGTTCCGCTGCGGCCGCGCCCGAACATCTGGGATAGGCTGGTGGAAACGCTCGCCGACCATGCCATGCTGCTGGTCCTGGATAATGTAGAGCACCTGCTGCCCCAAGCGGCCCTGGTAGTCCGGAAGCTGCTGGAATCCTGTCCGTCGCTCTCCTGCCTGGCGACCTCGCGCCAGCGTCTCGGGGTTGCGGGCGAGTATCCCTACACGGTTCGGCCGCTAGTCACCCCCGCGCCCTCCAACGATCCGGATAAGGTGGTCGAAGTTCCCAGCGTTCGTCTCTGGCTGGACCGGGCTCGCGCCGCCTCTCCCGGCTTTCAGCTTACAGCCTCCAACTGTCGCGACGTCGCCTTGCTCTGCCGCATGCTGGAGGGAATACCGCTCGCCCTGGAGCTTGCGGCGGCGTGGGCCGACGTGCTCTCCCCGAAGCAGGTTGCCGCCCGGCTGACCGCCCGCTTCGATGTTCTTGTCGGCAGGGACCACCGTTTTGAGGGCCGCCACGCCTCGCTTCGGGCCGCGCTCGATGGGAGCTACGATCGCCTGGCCCCGGCGGTGCAGCGCTTCTTCGCCCGGCTGGGCCGCTTCCGCTCGGGCTGGACGCTGGAGGCCGCCGAAGCGGTCTGCCACGAGCCTGCCGCGCTTCACTACCTGGCGCAGCTTGTGGAGCGCTCGCTTGTAACGACGGAGGAGACCGAAGAGGGTCTGCGCTACGGCTTCTTGATGACGGTGCGTGACTATGCAAGGCTCAAGCTGATGGATCACGATCCGGAAGAAACCGACCGTGCCTACTTCGATTACTTCAGCGCGCTGGCCGACGAAGCCTCTGTAGCTCTAAAGTCCTCGGAATCGGGTGTATGGATGCAGCGCCTGAAGCGGGAGGAGGAGAACGTCCGCGCGGCGCTTGCGCTGGGCCTGGAAGACACGGTGCGTCCTGCGCGCCTTCTTCAGATGTGCGTCTCCATCTACCGCTACTGGTACATCGACGGCGATGTCGCCCAGGGCCGCCGCTGGCTAACGGCGGCGCTTGCGCTTGTGTCCGACGATTCACCGCTTCGTCCGAAAGCTCTGACCGCGCTCGGGAACTTGGCCTATGCGCAGGGAGACGCGGTCGCGTCGGAGGCGTACTATACCGAGTGCCTCGATCTGTACAAGCGAATGGGAGACGTTCGGGGCGTCGCGACCACGCTTGGCAACCTTGCCAACCTGAATCGCTTTACTGGGCAACTGCCGCAGGCGCAGTCTTTCGCAATAGAATGCCTGAACATACTTCAGCGACTCGATGACGTACATGGGGTGGCCATGATATCAGGCAACCTCGCAGCGATTGCGCGTAAGCGCGGAGATTATACAGTTGCGCTGGATTACAGCGAACAGGCGGTGAAACAGTTTCGCAAACTCGAGGATCCGGGAAATCTCGCAATCGCCTTAACGAACATGAGCAGTATCGCGAGACGCCTGGGACGGTTTGAAGAGTCGGCAGCCCACCTAGCGGAGTGCCTTGACCTTTGCGTCGAGCGCGGTGCACGCAGAGATCTGGGAATAGTCTTTACTTGTACAGGAATCCTGAATATACATATGGGCGCGCATGCCGCAGCGGCTCAGCTATTGGCTGCGGGTGAAGAAATGTGCCGCCGGCTTGAAATCACTCCACCGCAGGACAGCCGAGAGCGACTGGAAGGTGATCTCGGCGTGATCCGAAGCGCGATAGGGGACGACTGCCTAAAGCGTGAATGGCTTTGTGGAACCCAGTTAACGGAAGAGGCGGCCATCTCAATCGCGAAGTCGTGCCTCGACCAGGCTGCCTGATGGCACGTCCCATAGTGCGCAGTTTCTACAATCTGCTATGACGCTTTTCACCGAATAAGGCTTCACACCTGTAGTAGCTAAACGAAGTCCACAGGCCTGACGTTCACCCGAAATAACTCCCGCATAACGGCGCCAATCGATCCACGCGACCGGCGCTGTCAGATTTACCGTTCACCCATCCGTAGTTTCCTACCCCGGGCATCTCCCACCAATATCCTGCCGGAATTTTTCAACTTTCAGC
>JAYTEU010000073.1:0-2640 GCA_043734985.1 Chthonomonadaceae bacterium | reverse complement strand
TCGACGGTTAGGGTTTGCGTTTTGCGGTTTAGCCTTGGGGCGAACCGGGCCACGAGTTTGTCGCCCCAGAGGATCGGGAGCGTGTAGTAGCCCCACCGGGGGCTCCTTTCGCCCTCCAATTCGACAGGTGCCAGGAAACCGTCGTCCGTCATTTTCGCCATGGATTTGGCGGCGGCGAGGTCGGGCGACCGGCTCAGGTAGACGCGCATGCGACGCCACCACTCCGTTCCGGTCGCCAAACCGAGATCGCGCATGGCCTTCCGGCCGAAGAAACTCTGCGCCTCCGCATCACCTGCCGTTTCGCCATTGCCCGCTGCGATCGGAAGATTGTGGCTCAGGTCGTAAACGCGATCGAAACCGCGCCGGGAGTGCGTCGCGATTTCGCCGGCGAGCCAGAGGAGATAGAGTGCAATCGCCGTATCTTTCACCGTGTTGAATCCGCCGGGGACACGCTCGCGGCCCGCGAAATCCCGGCTTGCCAGGGGGCCGCGCGCGGCAATCTCGCTCCTCACGTGCTCGATAACCGGCAGGCGCTCCTTCATTTCGGCGTTCACTCGGTCCCGATGGCGGCGCATCACGGCTCTCCAGTACGGCATCTCATCACCGGGGTAGACCATTAGGATATTGCCGAAGTCGAAGAACAGGCGATCGGTATACATCAGCCTGTCCAGCATCGCCGGATCGTAGCCTTCGACCCTGCCGGCGAGGTGGAGGTCGTGGCTGCGGGCGACCGCGCTTATCGTGTCGATCTGAACGCATTCGCAGGTTCGAAGCGCCTGCTCCGTTCCGGCCAGCGCCTGCCATCTTCGTCCGGGCCACAGACCTTGCCGCCCGAGAACATAGCGGCGGGCCGTCTGTTTTGAAAGGGTAACGGGCAAGGTTGTCTGCTCCCACTAATAGTCAATTGTCTACATTATACTCGCAATGTCGGCGCTTCGGTCAGAGCCGAAGCACGCTTTCCAACGTCGTCCCTTGTTGACCGGCAGAATTTTCGGTACACGAGTCACCGGCGCGGTTCGAAGGCGAGAGAGTGGTGATGTTTTGTCGGGTTTGGCCATCGGCTCTTGGAGTAATGTGGGTAAGGCTTGTAAACGAGCGGCGTGATCTGGTACAACTTCAACAGCATTCCGCTCAGGGAATCATACAAGGTCGGATCGTATAGCAAGAGCTATCGACGCGCCTGGAGGTAAACGTGCCGATCCATCCTTTGTTGCCAACTCTCGCGCGGCTGTTGCGGAAATCGAAGAGACACACCGACTATCCGCGCCCACTAATCGGCGCGGCGGTACCGGAGACGGTTTCAGTCGTGACTGATAGACGACACACCAACTGCCTGCGCCCGATCCTAGGCACGGCCGCAGCGCTAACAATGGCTTCGGTAGTCTGTGGTCCCGTTGGGGCGAAGGGAGCGCCTCCTGTAATCGGCATGTACCGGATCGTTCAGGTGGGGCGGGGCGATACGCTTAATAAGATCGCGCGGCGGTACAGTGTAAACGTTCAGGTGCTTGCGGCGCTGAACCAGGTCCGTTCGGGCAAGCTCAAAACGGGCCAGGAGCTGACGCTGCCGCTATTACACGTTATGCCGACTATCCCGGAAGACGGTATTGTCCTAAACGTACCGGAGCGGCAGGTATACGTAGTTCGCAACTCGGTATGCGTGGCGACCTTTCCGGTATCCGTTGGGCAGGCGGAATGGCCGACCGCGATTGGAAAGTATTCCATATCGAGCCGTGTAGTCAACCCTCGCTGGGTGCCCACGAGGAGCATGATCGAGCGCACGCAGATCCGCGACGAGCCGGTTGAACCTGGCCCGGACAATCCGCTCGGAGACCGTTGGATCGGATGGAGCGCAAAGGGGTATGGCTTTCACAGCACCATCGCGCCGAACTCCATCGGCAGCGCCGCCTCGCATGGATGCGTGCGCCTTTACCCGGAGGCGGCTCACAAGTTGTTCGATCTGGTGAAGAAGGGCGATACGATCTACTCTGTTTATGAGCCGGTCGTGGTTGGGCAGCGGCGGGGGCGTTACTATCTTTGCGTCTTCCCGGATATCTACAACCAGGGCGGGGATCTGCTCGACCGGGCGAAATCGATCCTCCGCAAGTCGCTGCCGCCAGGCTCGGTGAACATGGAGGAGGTAGCGGAGATCGTGCGCAGTCACGACGGCTATCCGATTCCGCTCGGAGTGGCCCGCTGGAGCGTCCAAAAGAAACCGGGGTACGCTCCCGTGCAACGCAAAGCGCATGCGGCAAAGCATTCCTGAGGCCGATCGCACGACGGACTGAAGTCCTGCGCTCACCCGCAAGCGGGTACCCGGCCTGCGGCCGCGTGTCCTTCGGACACAAATGTGGTCGCCATCAGGCCGGGGCCGCCTCCTCATTTAAGCGGCATTGCCTCTAAAAGAAGTCTCCGCCCGGCTCGAAGGTTCGGTGGCACTTCCAGCACTTCGGCTCGTTGGGGGCGGCAATGGAGCCGCAGCGTGGGCATTTGTGGAGCTTCACCGGGAACTTATCGCACTGCGAGCAACGGATGCTATCTCCGTACACCAGGGCGCCGCAATGCTCGCACGATCCAGGCTCATTGGCCGGGGGCGGCGCGCTATTCGGTTTCACGGCTGTGCTCCTTTGCATCGCCGCTACC
>JAYTEU010000072.1:0-3504 GCA_043734985.1 Chthonomonadaceae bacterium | reverse complement strand
GGAAGCTTGGCGCCGGTATTGTCGGTTGCGTAGTGGTACCACTTGGCATGGCCGTCGGCGATGGTATAGATCGCGCCGTCGCTGTGGCGGTCCGCCTTGATGATGCCGGTACTATTGCTCACCCAGCCCAGCGAAAGGTCGGCGGGATTGTTGATCTGGCGCCCGGAGACGCTGCCGACGTTGCCGGTGCCCGATGAGTTCAGGAAGAACGCGAGGCACTGATCGTAGGGCGCGGGCCGAATCTGGCCGGGAGGCGAGTTGAGCGGCCCGTCTACGCCATTCGCGTCGATGAAGACCGGAGACTGCGCGGGCAGCACGATCCCGGAAAGGCTGCGCGGGCCGGAGCAGTTAACAGAATCGGCGCGCGAAAGATTGGCGTTAAGCGTGTATCCGATATGCAGGGTCGGAAGATCGGGGCAGGTGTTGATCTGGTCGTTCTTCGTGTAGGGCTGGAGCGCGGCATTCCACGCGATGGCATACGCGCCACCCGAACAGCCGGAGGTCGAATAGGGCACCACGGTTTCATCGTAGTCCTGCGTATACATCTGCCAGGCCAGAATAGACTGCTTGCCGTTGCTGATGCAGGATATCTGCCGCGCCTTTTCGCGCGCCTGTGCGAAGACCGGAAACAAGATCGACGCCAGGATCGCGATAATGGCGATGACCACGAGCAGTTCGATCAGCGTAAAACCGTTACGCGACTTGGGTGAGCGAGAGAGCAGACGCATGAAATCCTCCGGATTGAGCTTAACAGGGCCGAACAAAGCTGGATCGACGAGACCCGCGATTTAGTTAGGCACAGGTTGACGGGTTTGTAGCGTCGATTGCAGCAGGGGGCTCTGTGAGTTGATTCACAGATCGAGGTACAAATGGCGGATGACTTATGGATCCGGCGACAGCCCCACGGTCAGTGCATCCACGTATTACAATGTCATAACACTACTATCCTACCATAATCGTCGGTTGTCAATATCGCATCCCGACTATTTGCCCGCAGCGGTCTTAGAGTGTGTGCAAAATACGCCCCCTAACCCTCCACCCGCACGCGGGTACCCGGTCTGGGGGGACCGGCCGGCGCAAGGCGCAACATCTCCCCGAATATTGCGGGTACCCTCCTGGTGTGTGTGGCGAATTTTGCACATACTCTTACACTGCCGTCCAAAAGGTACTCTCGTATACCGGAAGACTGCCGCCGGCGCCGGGATAATGCCGAAATGAGAAAGGTGGCAGGCGCCGCTTTACCAGGGGCAGGGCGCGTAGTCCTTGAGGAACAGTCCGAACAGCGGCTCCTCCTCCTTGCTAATTCCCTCGGCGATCGGGTGGTAGATGCGCGCCATGCCATCGAAGATGTCGAGCGGCGGGAAGAAGCCGCGATCCTCCTGGATTCGCGTCCGTTTCGGCGTCGGGTTCTCGTCGGTCACCCACCCGGTATCGACGCTGTTCATGTAGATGCCGTCCTTCGCGTAGTCTTCGCCGGAGGTGCGGGTCATCATATTGAGGGCGGCCTTCGCCATGTTCGTGTGGGGATGAAACACCGTCTTGTGTCGGCGAAACTGCCCCTCTACCGCGGAGACGTTGACGATGAATCGGCGGGCGAACGGCGAGCGCATCAAAAGCGGTTTAAGACGGCTGTTGAGCAGGAACGGCGCAACGGAGTTAACAAGCTGTACCTCCAGCATCTCCGGCGCGCTGACCTCGTCCAGACGCAGCAGCCAGCTATTGACGTTACGCGAATCGGCACGCTCCTCGTTATCCTCCAGCGCATCGGCGGGCAGCACGTCCAGCGCGTTAGGGATAAGCGCTTGTGCCGCGCCCGCGCCTGCGAGCAGGGCGATGGGCGCGGTGTCGGCTATGTGCACCAGGCGGCGGGCCGGCGCCGACAGAGTCTTCTGCGGGTACTGCTCCTGCGCGACCAGCTCCTGATAGAAGCCGTGCGGCCGGCGCACGGTCTGCGCCGCATTGTGAATGACGATATCGAGGGCAAACTCCGTGTCCATGAGATGGTAGGCAAACCGCTCGACGGCCGGAATGTTTCGCAGGTCGAGGCCGTAGATCAGCAGCCGGTCTTCCCACTCACCGGCATCCGGCTCGGAATGGAATCGGCGCGCCGCGGCATTGGGAAACCGCGTGGTCACTATCACCCTTGCGCCATCGCGAAGAAGCCTCAGCACGGTCTGGTGGCCGATCTTGACACGACCCCCTGTAACCAGCGCCGTCCGGCCGGTGAGGTCCGCCCGTACGTCGCGCATGCGGTAGTTGAACTCGGCGCACGCGGGGCAGAGCAGATGGTAGAAAAAATGAACTTCGGAATACTCGCTCTTGCAGATGTAGCAGTTCTCCGGCTGGTGGAGCGTCCGGGCCGGCGGAGCCTCATTGCCCGGCAGGGTGACCTGCGGGAGCGCCGGAGCCAGGACCGCGTCGCGCTGTATCTGCACCATGGCAGTGGATGCCCGAACCGCCCGATCCTCCGTCAGCTTGCGCCAGCGCTCATCGCGGTTCTCGTCGCGCTTCGTCTCTTTGTAAATCTTGGAGATAAGACCCTTAAAGCGATCGTCCCGGCGCAGGCTGCTGGGGTAGTTGGCGATACGGTGGAGCACCTTCAGGCAGACTTCGATCTCCTCGGGTGAAACCTCACTATCTTGCGGCACAGTGTCGTTCGGTAAATTCATGGGCTTAGTTTACCTCATGGCGCTGCCTTGCTCCCGGCCGCTTTCTTGGAGGCGGGGTTTGTCTGAATCTCGGATTTGCCGGATCATAGGAGTTCACGGATGAGGGTGGGGGGCGTACTCCGCGCTTTTTGGACACTCTTTAAGATTTGGAGTGGATAGGTATTCGGACGGTTGCGCAGGATTTGATTACTTTGTGGTCGAACCCTTTGCGGGATGGTTGATGGATCGGATTCAAACCTTGGATTACTTCACACCTCCGCGCTGTTTGAACTGTGATTTATCTGATTTTGGGATGGACTATGATTGGCTATTCCCTCAGCGCTGAAACTGCTAATCCTAGTCCATCATATAATCCGTTCAATAAAAGTTCAGACCGTTGTGTTCCGAATGCTCGGCCTTAGAATGTATGCAAAGAGCGGCTGCCGACCCCAATTCCGAGGTTTGGGTGCCTTACGCCGGCCAATCCCCCCAGAATCGTGGGCGAAGGCCGCGCTTTTGACCACATTTCGCTTCTGATTACAGAATGGACACGGATGAGAATCGTTTCACGACTGCGCGCAGCCGGAATCCTGATTGCCGCGATATCTGCTCTGCTTACGATGACGGGCATCGCCAATGCCGCCGCGCCGCCGCGGATTGTCCGCTTTACCGTCCTTCAGATGAACGACGTCTACGAGATCACGCCGGTGGGCGGCGAGGGTGGGCTGGCGCGCGTGGCGACGCTGCGGAAGCGGCTGCTGCAGAACAATCCCAACACCCTTACCGTGCTCGACGGCGATCTCTTCAGCCCATCGGCTCTGGGAACGGCCCGGGTGAACGGGGAGCGACTGGCCGG
>JAYTEU010000071.1:0-3119 GCA_043734985.1 Chthonomonadaceae bacterium | reverse complement strand
ATCTTTTCGCAAATACCCGTGGGCGCCGGCACGCACACTCTCCAGCACATACTCGATATCGTCGTGCACGGAGAGCATCAGCACCCGCACACCCGGAGCCCGCTCCAGCAGTTCGCTCACGGCGTGCAATCCCGATCCGCCGGGCATCGAGATGTCGAGCACCACGACGTGCGGCGCCTCCCGTAATAAGCACAAACACCATGAAAACGTTCAGAATCCGCGTCACGATGCATCACTCTCCATTCGAATATTCCAAAGCTTTCCTGGAAGTTATTGCACACGCCGATCATACACTAGATTTTTTGAATCTTGCGATAGTATTTCCGGTAAGTCCTTAGTCCTTTGAGGAAGTTTGGCGGCGGTAGCAGCCAGACGTGTAGTTAGAATGGTAGGGATCACCTCGACGGAGCCCCTTCCTTGAGAGAGGTAGGTGGTGAAGAAACTGGAGTTAGTTTCAAAGGTGATCGCTCCCTCGCGGCTGCGTTTCGATCCTCAGCCGCCCCGAACAGCGACTGCAACGCGATTACGCCGCCACCGAGACCACAACGGCCTGCGAAATGGGCTCAGGAATTGGCTCTCCGGCCGTCCGTAGCCCTTCGAGGTGAAATTCCAGGGCCTCACGAAACAGTACTTCCGTCTCGTCACGCGTGGCGCCCGTCGCGATGCAGCCCGGCACATCCGGCGCATAAGCTGACTAGTTGCGATCGCCTCTCTCAAAAACGACCACATAGGCGAGAGTCGTTGCCTTCTCCGGGCGCTCGGCGACCCTCTCGAGAGTTTCGCGTGCCGTAAGCAACTCAGGGCCCTCTCGTCGTCCCTCCGCGTCTACGATCGTCACCCGCGATTCGCCATCGCCGCGCGCCCATGCCAGCGTCTCTTCCATGCCGGCTTTCAAACGGTCCGCTAACGGCGGCCGTGCCCTTTCATTCATACCAGCCTCCTTCCCGTTCCAGTTCCGCGCGGATAGCAGCCGCCATTCCCGAAAGATACCGCTTGTCCGACGACGAAAGATCGTCCGCTTCATTCTTATCGTACACATCGAAAGAGATGATCGGCCGCGCTGCGGGAATGTGCATGTAGATAACTCGTAGACCTCCTCGCTTCCCCTTGCCCCGGCGCCGATCCGGCCATCGCACTTTACGCAGACCGCCCGTACCCGGAATCACTGCTCCGCGGTTGGGATCCGCGATCAGAGCATCCTGCAGCGCGAAATAGGCATCATCGCTCCCAAAATACTCCGGTATAGCTACCGTGAAGGTGCCGACCTCTTGAAATGCTGTATTCATGCTATTGTACTACGATTTTATCCTCAGCTGACGCGAAGACAGGCTGCAACACTATCTAACCTGCGCGCCCTAATACTTCCGCGAGGCTTCGTACTTGCGCAAGACGCGGCCCGCGCGGGCCGCGTTTGGGCGATCGTTTTTCAGCGCCTGGCGGCCGTTTACTAGGACGGTTCGAATGCCGGTGGCGTACCGGTGCGGATCGGCGAACGTGGCGAGGTCCGAGATTGTGGCGGGGTCGTAGACGGTGATGTCGGCGAAGTTTCCAGCGGCCAGCACGCCTCTGCCGGGCAGGCCAAGGCGGGCGGCGGGAAGACCCGTCATCTTGTGTACGGCATCCGCCTCGCTCAGCACCGCCAGGTCGCGAACATAGTGCCCGAGCACGCGCGGGAAGGTGCCGTATGCGCGCGGGTGGACCTTGTCGGCGGCGCCCGTGCCTTCCGGATGCGTGCCCACTCCATCCGAACCGATGGAAGTCCAAGGATAGCGCATGACCGTCGCGATGTCCTCTGCGCCCATGGCAAAGCAGACCGCGCTTACATAGCCTTCCACGCCGGCAAGCAGATCCAGCACGAAATCGATCGGGTTCACGCCGGCGTGCTTCGAGAGATCTGCGATCGATCTTCCCTGGAGCTCAGGCCTGCCGCGACAGACGCCGATCTGAAGATTGCGCCAGTGCGAGCTCTCCGAGTTATCGTCCCATTCCGGGTGAGACTTCCGCATGTCCGCGGCAATACGCGCCCGCAGTTCAGGGTCGCGCAGCTTCGCGGCGGTCTCCTCGACCGCGCCTGCAAGCGCCCATCGCGGAAGCACCTGAATCGAGAGCGCCGTCATGAACGCGTCGTAGGGGTACTGGTCCGTCTGCACGTCCAGCCCTCTTTCCCGAGCGGCGTCCACCATAGCGAGCGTGACGCCGATCTTGCCCCAGTTAGCGGCGCCCTCGGCCTTATGGTGCGAGAGCTGAAGCGGAACTCCGGCGCGCTCCGACACATTGAGGGCCTCCTGAACCGCCTCCACCAGCGTATCGCCTTCATTGCGCAGATGAGTTGCATAGAAGCCGCCCGTACGTTGCAGAACCCTGCACAGCTCCGTCAGTTCGTCCTCATTCGCATAGGCGGAGGGCGGGTATTCGAGCCCCGACGAGAATCCCCAGCACCCGGCCGCCATAGCATCGCCCAATTCCCTCTGCATCGCCAGGAGTTCGGCGTCGGTGGGAGGGCGATCTTCCTGCCCCATTATACGCTTGCGCAGCGTGCCATGGCCGGACAGCGCGACGATGTTGGTGGCGACGCCCGTCGATTGAACGACGTCGAGAAACTCCGCGTAGGTGTTCCAGCGAATGCGCGCGCCGTGGGGAGCCAGCCATTTTCTTTCAAATTCAAATACCGGATCGGAATTGGCGTGGCCGAGGGCAAGGCCGCAGTTGCCTACGACCTGGGTCGTAACGCCCATCGCTATCGAGCTGCCCTGATCGGGATCGTAGGTCGCGGAGATGTCGGAGTGGGTGTGGATGTCGATGAAGCCGGGTGCGACCCGGCATCCACGGGCATCGATGGACACGCTTGCAAGTGAGCGGGAGAGGTCGCCGACACTTGTGATTAGATCGTCAACTATGCCGATATCCGCGTCAAAGGGATTGGACCCGGTCCCATCCAGGACCGAGCCTCCCCGAACGATGCAGTCAAACTGGGGGTCGGTGGTCACTGGCTTTCCAATCTAGCCCCGACCGGATCGGACGGGTGCATGCGGCTTTTTACTTACCGCATTATAGCCCGTCCAATTTCAGCGCGTCAACCCCGGGTAAACTGTGGGTTTACCGGTACTCATTGAGCGACA
>JAYTEU010000070.1:0-4399 GCA_043734985.1 Chthonomonadaceae bacterium | reverse complement strand
TCGTGTGTCAGCGAATCTCCGTTCAGAAACTTCTCGATCAGCTCGTCGTCGCCTTCGGCTGCGGACTCTATCAGTATTTCACGGTACCGAAGAGCCTCCTCCATGCAGTCCGGAGGAATCTCCGAGCACTCGACATCCTTGCCGGTGCCGATGAAAGCCTTCATTTCCAGCAAATCGATGACGCCGACAAATTTTTCGGCGGACCCGACCGGCAGTTGGAGCGGCGCTATGCAGTTACCGTATCGCGACCTGAGCGCCTGTACGACCTGCTGAAAATCAGCGTTTTCGCGGTCCATCTTATTGACGTAGACCGCGCGTGGCAGGTTCTGCTCGGCGGCAAGATCCCAGGCGTTCTCGAATCCTACTTCCGGTTCGCCCTGAGCGGGGGTGACCAGAATAGCCGCCTCGACCACGCACAGCGCGCTCTTTATCTCACCCTGGAAGTCCAGGTATCCCGGCACATCGACTATATTGACCTTAGTATCGTGCCACTCGCATGGCGCCAGACTGACGTTGATGCTGATGCGCCGCTTCTGCTCCTCGGGGTCGAAGTCGCACGTCGTCGTGCCGTCGTCGGTTCGGCCTAGGCGGTCGATCGCGCCGGAGACATATAGCAGTGCATCCGCGAGCGAAGTCTTCCCGACTCCCTGGTGTCCGAACAGGCCGACGTTCCGAATCGACTGAATCCCGTAACTTTTCATCGCTGGCAACTCTCCTCGCCGTGTTTATTGACAACGTCGCGACGTAAGTCCACGGCGCGGCGGAATGTCCGATCTCCGGAAGAACGATCTTCACAGTGACGTTTCAATCCTCAGCCCATACGGGCTGCAACTTGGCTCGGCTTATATGGCAGACTATGTCGCCCCATGGGACGGCAAAGGCAGAGTGTTCGGCGGTATTCAATTGAAAATGGGCCGCCGACGCCTCATAAGGCGTAGCGGTTAGTTCCGCATGGAGAAAGAGAATCCTTCCCCAAGCGGTTTGGCGGGTTGGCCGGGTCTATAAACGACCCGGCACATACGCCTGCGGCCGGTCGTACTACGGTCGATAATCCGTTGTTGCTGCTGCGACGGGACGATTACTTCGCGCGGAACGGCATTCCCATCGCTTTAAGGAGGCCTCGCGCCTCTTCATCCGAGCGAGCGGTCGTACAGATGATAACGTCCATGCCGCGGACCTTATCGATCTTATCGTAGTCGATCTCAGGGAATGTGAGCTGCTCGCGCATGCCGAGCGCGTAGTTCCCACGGCCGTCGAACGAGTTGGGCGATACGCCCTGGAAGTCGCGAATACGCGCGAGCGCGATGTTCACCAGGCGATCGTAGAACTCGTACATCCGCTCACCGCGCAAGGTCACTTTGCAGCCGATGCGAGCGCCTTCGCGCAGTTTGAAGTTCGCAATGGACTTTCGGGCCCGCGTGATCACAGGCTTCTGACCGACGATCGCGGCCATATCGCGCACCGCGCCATCGAGTTCTTTCGAGTCGCCGCCGGTCTGCCCGGCTTTGCCCACGCCCATATTGACAACGATCTTGTCAAGCTTGGGCACCTGCATGATGTTCAGGTAGCTGAACTGCTTCACCAGCGCAGGCACGACCTCAGTCTTGTAGCGCTCTTTTAGTCGAGCCATATTAAACCCACTCCCTCTCGATGCCCCCGATTGCCGACCGGAGGCGCTGCTGATATAGCCCTCAACCCCCGGTTCCCTCACCCTGCATTCCCTTTACGCCCAGCGGGCACCCGGCTTGGCAGGAAAGGGGGGAGGAGATGCCCCGTTCACGAAGGGTGGACACCTTGTTCTCTATTTATCGATCGATTTGCCACAGTCCGGGTGCTTGCACTTGCGGAATTTGCGCTGGGAGAGCTTCTCGTCGCCTTCTCGATAGTCGTAACCGACGCGGGTAGGGCGCTTGCATTCCGGGCAGACAACCATCACCTTCGCGGCGAACAGGGGAGCCTCTTTTTCAATTCGGCCGCCTTTGATCACGTTGTTCGCGGTGTTGGCGCCCGCGTTCCGGTTGGGCTTGTCCTTGGTATGGCGGATCATGATGTTAGCGCCCGCCACGATGACCTTGTTTTCTTTGGGCATAGCCTTGGTGACTTCGCCGCGCTTGCCCTTATCCTTACCGGAAATGACTTCGACGAGATCGCCCTTCTTCACTTTGAGCTTCACAGGCTCGCGCGGAGCGCTGGGTTTCAGTCTCGGCATGTTACACCACCTCCGGCGCGAGCGAAACGATCTTCATGAAGTCGTGCTCACGGAGTTCGCGCGCGACCGGGCCAAAGATGCGCGTGCCGCGCGGATCGTCGTTGTTTTTCTGGATCACGACTGCTGCATTGTCATCGAAGCGAAGAACGGAGCCGTCCGGCCGGCGGATGGGATGCTTGGTGCGAACCACCACGCAGCGCACGACGTCACTCTTCTTGACCTGCTGGTTTGGCGTCGCCGACTTGACCACGCCGATGATAACATCGCCAACAAAGGCGTAGCGCGCATTGGAACCCTTCATGACGCGCACGCACATGATTTCGCGCGCGCCTGAGTTGTCCGCGCATTTCAAACGGGTATACGATTGGATCATGGCCTACTTCGCTTTCTCGATGACCCGAACAAGACGCCATCGCTTATCTTTAGAGAGAGGGCGCGTCTCCATGATCTCGACAGTATCCCCTTCGCCGCAGGTGCTCTCTTCATCATGCGCCTTGAATCGCTTGCTCCGCTTCATGAACTTACCGTACAGCGGATGCCGCACGCGGCTCTCAATGACCACAATGATGGTCTTTTCCATTTTAGCGCTGACTACCTTGCCCTGTCGAAGCTTACGGCGTCCGCGAGTAGGGTCCGGAACCACCTTCGGAGCGGCCGGCGCATTGACGGCAGCGGGCTCCGGGGAGGCGGGCATCGCCTGGTCGATCTCAGCCGCTTCCGATATGGCCTCGGCGCCCGTAGCCTCTTCGGCGGGTGTCGGCTCCTGCGGATTTGCCGCTATCGGCTCGGTCTCTTCCGGCGTTGCGACGGAAGGTGTAATATCATCCGACATCGTTATGCTGTCCCTCTCTGAGTCGCCAGAGCACGTTCGCGTATAAGCGTGAGAGCGCGCGCGATCTGCTTGCGTGCGTCGCGGATCGCGGACGTGTTGGTTAGCTGCTTCATGGCGTGCTGGCGACGGTAATCGTACAGCTTTGCGCGCATCGCGGATATCTCCATCCGCAACTCATCGTCGTTCATCGCGCGAAGCTGTTCGCGAATCTCTTTTTGTTTTAATTCGGCCATTCTACTCCTCCAGAGCCCCTACGGGTTCGGCCGCATGCGAGTCGTCCAAAATCGCCTCCGCGCTCTCGGTCTTCTCGTCGGTATCCGGTTCCGCATGTTCCGCGGCAGCCTGACGCTTGATGAACTTGACAGAGATCGGCAGCTTGTGCGACGCGAGCCGCATCGCTTCCCGAGCCGTCTCTTCATTCACGCCCGCCAGTTCGAACAGGATTCGGCCGGGCTTGACGACAGCGACCCATCCGTCCGGCGCGCCTTTGCCGGAACCCATGCGGGTCTCGGCGGGCTTCTTGGTAAACGGTTTGTCCGGGAATATCCGGATCCAGATCTTACCACCGCGCTTAATGTACCGGTTAATGGCAATACGCGCCGCTTCGATCTGGTTGGCGGTCATCCAGCACGACTCCTGCGCCTGCAGTCCGTACTCGCCGAAGCTGACAACGGTTCCACCCGAAGCTTTGCCTCTTCGATGGCCGCGGTGCTGCTTTCTACGTTTGACGCGCTTGGGCATCAACATCGCAAGTCACTCCTCTATAGATAGGGCATTCGGCAGTCGGCAATAGGCAGTCGTGAAATGCATTAACGATTGCCTACTACCTATTGCCGACTGCCAATGGTCTTCTATCCTGCGGGCGGGCTGCCTTCGCCGCCTTCGGCGCGCGGGGGACGCGGAGGCCGATCGCCTGCCGGTCTCGGGGGCCGATCGGCGCCCGGGCGAGGTCCGCCCTGGCCGCCGCCTGCGCCCATCGGTCGGCCACCACCACCGCCCATCGGGCCGCCGCGTCCGCCGCCGCCGCCGCCCGCGCCGCCGCCACGGCCGCCACGGCCGCCGCCTGCTCCTCGACCGCCTCGTCCGGTATCGGAACGCTCACCAGAGCGATCCGGCCGACCTTCTCCACGGTTGGAGCGCGGGGGCTCGGAGCCTGTTTGACGCGGCTGGCCGGGCAGAACGTCGCCCTTATAGATCCAGACCTTGACGCCGATGTTGCCGTAGGTCGTCGCGGATTCCGCGAAACCATAGTCGATGTCGGCGCGAATGGTATGCAGCGGAATCGAACCAAGGCGATCCTGCTCTTTCCGCGCCATTTCCGCGCCCGCAAGACGCCCGGAGCACATGATACGGATACC
>JAYTEU010000069.1:0-4232 GCA_043734985.1 Chthonomonadaceae bacterium | reverse complement strand
GTGGATACATCGGTAGTCATGCGGGGCTGGAACGAACTTGGCTTTACGCCGGAAGTTCAGGCGAAGCTGGAGGAGTTGGCGCGGCAGCCTTCCGGCCTCCTGCTTTTCGCGGGGCCGCGCGGCTCGGGCCGTTCCACCACGCAGTATAGTTTGCTCAACAAGCTTAACTCGATCGAAAGGTCGCTGCTTACCATTGAGCCCACTAGCAGCTATCAGCTCGGCGGCATCGCGCAGGTCGATCTGCGGCAGAGGCGCGGGCTTACTTACCGGGACGTGTGGAGCGCCGCTCAGGACGTCGATGTGCTCCATATCGAACGGATTGCCAATGCGGAGACTGCGGACCTAGCGGTATCGTCAGCGGAGGCGGGTGTTTTGGTGCTCGCCGCGATCGACGCTCCCGATGCGATTTCGGGTCTGCAGCGCTTAACCGAATTGAGAATATCGGCGGACCGCGCCGGGCGAGCAGTGCGCGGCATACTCGCGCAGTACCTGGCGCGGAGAATCTGTGCCGACTGCAAGGAGTTCTACGAAATTGATGCTGTCGAACTACGCCGGTTTGGATTTCGGCCCGTGAACTCCAGCCAGAAGGTGCAGTTGGCGCGAGGGGCGGGCTGCGAGCAGTGCCGGCAGACGGGATACAAGGGTCGCCTTGGAGTATACGAGCTCCTCGTGGTGAACGCCGAGATCGTGGATCTGCTGGCCAGGTGCGGCAGCTCCGAGCGATTGCGGGAGGCGGCGCGCGCCAATGGAATGCACCCTTTGGCAGAAGACAGCCTGGTCAAGATTCTGGAAGGGCAAACGACACCAGAAGAAGTGATGCGAATCCTCTCGTTCTAAAAGCATGTGTATAAAGGCGCCCCCTAACCCTCCACCCCGCACGCGGGTACCCGCAAACCCAGAGGGTACCCGGGGGGACTAGCCGTTGCGAAGTGCTGCGACGCCCCCAAGATTGCGGGTACCCTCTGGGTGTGGGGGGCGCCGGTGGCGGGTTTTTGCGCACTTTCTGACCGGGCGCGATGCTTATGAGCGGTCCTGATCGATCGGCCCCAACTAGGTGGTAGAATAGGGGTAGTTTCGCAAACAACGGCGTCCGATAAACACATTTTGGCGGGGCCGAACGTGGGACGCGAACATTCCGTCGTTTCGACACGTCGTAATAAGGTACGGTGTTCGTTTTGCACTCCACGCATCCTAATGTGGAACTATTTATTTTAGTCCGGTTCGCGTTCGTTCGTTCGTTTCATACCTTCGCATCCCGAATCGGGATGTACTCCGTGCAGCAATCTTAATTACTGGGCATTTCCTGCCCCACTGGTCGTGCCGCAACCGCCGGTAAGGCCCGCATTGAGCGAAATGCCGCGAGGAAACGGGAGAGTACGCCGTGTCAGACAATCAATTTCCCAATCGGCCGGGTCAGCCCGCCTACGGTCAGCAGCCGCCTGCCTATGGCCAGCCCGGCATTCCGCAAATGCCCGGGATGCCGGGCCAGCCCGGCGGTCCCCCGTTGCCTGGGCAGCCGGGCATGCCGATGACCACGCAGCCAATGCAGCCCAGTCCGCAGGCACAGGCACGGCCGCAGCCGCTCGACGACGCGCACATCGACGACATCCTGCGGTCGCTCCACGAGAAGGGCGGCTCCGACCTCCATATCGCGGTCGGCATACCACCGATCATTCGCCTGGATGGAGCGCTCATCCCCCTGCCGTTCGAGAAGATGTCCCCACAGCAGGCGCAGCGACTGATCTACGATATCCTTACCGACGAGCAGATTCAGCGCTTTGAGACCGATCTGGAGCTGGACTTTTCCTATCAGCTTGCGCGTCTCGCCCGCTTCCGCGTGAACGTTTTCCGCGACAAGGGCAACACCGCGATCGCCTTCCGCCAGATCCCGCAGAAGATCCCGACCCTCAAGGACCTGGGGCTTCCCGCGATCCTGGAAGAGCTGACCCGCCTCCCGCGCGGACTGGTGCTGGTCACCGGCCCGACCGGTTCGGGCAAATCGACCACTCTTGCCGCTATGATCAACCAGATCAACACGGAGGAGAGCAAGCATATTATCACGATCGAAGACCCGATCGAATATCTGCACAACCATAAGTTCAGTATTATCAACCAGCGCGAAGTCGGGCAGGACACCAAGCAGTTTAAGAACGCCCTCCGAGCTGCCCTCCGAGAAGATCCGGACGTGATTCTGGTCGGTGAAATGCGCGACCTCGAGACGATGCAGATGGCCGTCTCCGCCGCGGAAACCGGCCACCTCGTCTTCGCGACGCTCCACACCAACTCAGCGGCGACCTCCGTCGAGCGCATCGTGGACTCGTTCCCGGGCGGCCAGCAGGAACAGGTGCGCCTGCAGCTCTCCAACAACCTTCAGGCTATCCTTTGCCAGCAGCTAATCCCGCGCGCGAACCAGCCCGGCCGCGTCTGCTGCCTGGAGATCATGCGGGCCAGCCCCGCTATTCGCAACCTAATCCGTGAAGCCAAAGCGCACCAGATCACTTCGATGATCCAGACGAGCGCCAATCTCGGAATGACAACCATGGATCAGAGCCTTCGCGATCTCTACGTGCGCGGCGTCATCTCGTTCGAAGAAGCGATGACGCGCGCCATGAACGCGCCGGAGCTAGAGAAAATGATCAAGACTGCCACCACTCCGGTGGCTCAGGGCGGCAGTCAGGGACGGTATTAGGTAGGCACTCGGCTATGGGGAATCGGCAGTAGGGAATGCATCTAACGATTGCCTACTGCCCGCATTTACGGAGGGACTTAGATGGCAGTTTTTCAATATACGGTTCGCGACCAGACGGGGAACGTTCGCACGGGCACTTCGGAGGCCGAAAACCCGGAGGTGCTCAAACGGCGCCTCCAGGAGCAGGGCTTTACCGTCAGCGATGTCAAGCAGACCGCCAAGAGCAAGAAGAAGGCGGGCGGCGGCTGGGGCAAGGTAAAGCTGAAGGATCTTTCGATTTTCTGCCGCCAGTTCTCCACGATGATCGACGCCGGCGTTTCGCTCGTGCGCTCCCTCGACGTTCTTGGCGAGCAGACGGCAAACCCGAAGCTGAAGCGCATCCTTCGCGAGATTCAGGTCGAAGTCGAATCCGGCCAGACGCTTTCCAAATCCCTGGCGAAGTATCCAAACGTATTCAGCAATCTCTTTATCGGACTGGTGCGCGCTGGTGAGATCGGAGGCGTACTGGAAGAGGCGCTCCAGCGGTTGTCCCACTTCCTTGAGAAGGACATGGAGCTTCGGCGCAAGGTGCAGGCCGCGCTGACCTATCCTGTCATCGTCGTCTTCGTCGCGATGGCGATCGTCATGGGGCTCTGTACCTTCATCGTTCCGAAGTTCGTGGAACTGTTCCGCGACCTGGGAGTGAAGCAGCTTCCCTGGATGACCCAGGTCCTGGTAGACTTCAGCGACTTTATGCTCCACAAATGGTACTTCATGATTATCGGCGTACTGTTGGTTTGGTTCTCGTTCAAGTACTTCTACAGCACGAAGATCGGCCGCCGCGTCCTCGACCGTATCAAGCTCAAGGTGCCCGTATTCGGCCCGCTCGGGCACAAGGTCTGCCTGGCCCGATTCTCGCGAACTCTCTCCACGCTGCTGGTCTCCGGCGTCCCGATCCTCCAGGCAATGGAGACCGTCGCGGGAACCATCGGCAATGAGATCATCAGCGAGGCGATTATGAACGCCCGCGCCCGCATTCGTGAAGGAGACCGAATTAACGAGCCGCTCGAAAAGAGCAGGATGTTTCCGCCCATGGTCGTTCACATGATCTCGATCGGCGAAGAGTCGGGCGCCCTGGATCAGATGCTCTCCAAGATCGCCGAGTTCTACGAAGGCGAAGTCGAGGCGACGCTTCAGTCACTTACGTCGGCCATCGAGCCGGTCATGATAGTCGTGCTTGGAGTAGTAGTCGCGTTCATCGTTATCGCGATGTTCGCCCCACTGCTCTCGGTCATCACCAACCTCTCCGGCGGCGACGACGACGCGAAGTCCGGCGGCGCGCTGAAGGAGTAAGGTCCGGGCAATCGGCAGTCGGCAATCGGGAACTGAATCCAGTTTCCGAATTCCACCGACTGCCGACTGCCGACTGCCCAACCCCTATGAATACAGCCACCTGGGTATGGAGTGTAACCGCGCTGCTGTTCGGCGTGAACATCGGCAGTTTCCTCAATGTGGTCATCTGGCGTATTCCGCGCGGCGGATCGCTAATGGACCCGCAGTATTC
>JAYTEU010000068.1:0-6416 GCA_043734985.1 Chthonomonadaceae bacterium | reverse complement strand
GAGAGCCGCTTCCGCCTCCCGGAGTTGGCGCTTTTGGCGGGAAACATGCTTTCGTATGTTGCGGCATGCTACCAGGCGATTGCCACAGGCTTCTGGGATCGATGCGCCCGTCCGACCTGTGGCCGGCTAAGAAGAGCGCTTGCCCGGTTGAATTTTTCGGATTTGGCCTTCCCGCAAGGCCAAATCCGAAAAAAAGAACTCGGTAACCAGGCATCTACCCAAGGGAGTGAACGCGCACCGCCGTGCAAAAGCGATCCTGAACCCGTCAACAGACCGGTTGCCGGCATAATTTACCGGAAACTAAAGTGATAATGGTCGGAAGCACGCAGGAATTCCTCTCTCGCCGTCTAATTCAGACCATGCGCGCGACGCCGCGGCCACATAGCGTTCGTCGTGCCCCATCCTTTACCAGGATAGAGAACTTGCTCAACCATTGCACATTCGGCGCCGGGTACAGAACGTACCCGCACCCAGGGGTACCCGAAAAAATTGACGGTCAAGAGGAGGTTACCCGGCCTCTTTCCGTCTTGAACCGTACGTGCGGATTTCCCGCATCTCCCAGAGTATCCCATCGGGCAGGTCCGATCCTAAGTACAATGAATAGTAGACGAATGACTCGGTTTTCGTTAGGAGGGTACCCGTTCTCCACCAGTTAGCCCTCCCGGGCAGGAGAGGCCAGTCGTCCCTGAGCGAAGAGAGTTTGCAATTCGCTTGGCTATAGCAGACCGAGTTTACGAAGCGTAGCGTCAGGAAGTGCCTGGTTCCACCAGCCACTTCTGCTTTCGCCTTCTGAGAGCGGTTCCACAGTGCGTAGTCGGCGCGCTATGGAGCGAGCGAGGTCGCCTTCGGTCCCCGCAACGGTCCCGACCCCGACACATAGCCGGGACTACGCACATAGCCCCCGAAAGCTTTCGGGGCTGGACTTCGCCACTCGTGGGCAGGCTCGTCCAACCGTGTCCGCCGAATCGCGTTCACTTTCGTTTCGGGCTGATGTTTGGCTCGGACCCTTCACCCGCTTCCTCACGGAAGCAAGCTGTCTCTGCCTACTGGGGTGTTGCATATGCACAGATCCCCCGACGGGATTTGAACCCGCTAGATACGTGCGCTGGTAGGCGGACGCAGGATCATGCAAAGTCTATCTGAATTGTCTAATATTAACATCCAATTGGAAGGATCTGATAATCCTATGGCAAAGCAACCAGTGAATACCGGCACGTCCGTTCAGGGCGCACCTTATAGCCCCGGCATCATCGCGGGCAACCTCGTTTTCGTTTCGGGACAGGTACCGATGAATCCCGAAACCAAAACAGTGGTTCGTGACGATTTCGAAGGCGCGGTCCGGCAATGCATCACCAACGTCGAGCGCGTCTTAATGGCCGCCGGAACCGATCTCGAGCACTGCGTCAAAGTTACGGTTTTCCTATCCGATATGGAGAATTTCGCGCGGCTCAATGCGGTGTATAACACGTACTTCGGGGAGGTTAAGCCGGCGCGAACCTGCGTTCAGGTCGCGCGCCTGCCTCTGGATGTCGATGTGGAGATCGAAGCGATCGCAATCTTGGAATAGCGCTTAAAACCATTATGGATATCAAAGAAGCCCTGTATGAACTGGGTGTCCGCCCGGACACCCTCACGACGGAAGAGAAGCAGCAGCTCGATGAGAACGGATACCTCCACATTCACGGCGTACTTAGCGCAGACCAAGTCGAGTGCCTCAGGACACGACAGCAAGAACTGCTGGAGGCCGAAGGTGACAAGGCAGGGACCGAAGTTCACCTGGAGCGCGGCACGGATCGTCTTTCGGACCTGATAAACAAGGGCGAGATGTTCCATATTGTCCTGAACGAACCACGCGTACTGGCCGCAATCGCCCATGTACTCGATTACGATCTGAGGCTTTCCTCACTAAACAGTCGGAGCGCGCTGCCCGGCCAGGGACTTCAGGGGCTTCACGCCGATTGGGGCCGCCTGGAAACGCCGGGAGTGTACCAGGTCTGTAACTCACTGTGGCTGCTCGATGCGCTGACACCCGACAACGGCGCAACTCGACTGGTTCCCGGCACGCACCGCGGCGGCCAGACACCGGGAGAGGCGCTGGCTGATCCATCCGCCCCCCACCCGGACGAGATCCTTGTTTTGGGACAACCCGGAGACGTGGTGGTTGTCAATAGCCACACCTGGCATGGCGGCACTCTCAATAGGTCGGAACGTCCCCGCCGCGTAATGCACGGATACTTCTGCCGACGCCACCAGCCGCAGCAACTGGATCAGCAGAAGTTTCTTCGACTCGAAACTTGGAACGTGCTCAGTCCCGCGTCCCGTGTCGTACTCGGCGTAACCGAGCCAACCAACTGATCAGAAAGGTCTGCCGGAAACACACATGACCGAATCGGTCACACCCTCTCCAGAAACCCTGGCTGAAATCGATACCGTAATAGGCCTCACCAAAGACTTCGTCAACCCCGGGCTCGCTCGCCTTCTGCAATTCGGCGGGTTCGGCGATGTGGAGGTCTCCGCGCAGGGCTGTATCGTGCATACTATGTCCGGCATGGACTACCTCGATTTCGTCGGGGGATTTGGCGTCTTCTCGCTGGGCCATCGCCATCCAAAAGTCGTTGAAGCCGTGCATCGTCAGCTCGACCTTATGCCGCTCGGGACGCGAACCTTCTTCAACGCTCCGCAGGCGAAGCTTGCACAGAGACTGGCCGAGATCGCGCCCGGAAGGCTGCAATACAGCTTCTTCTCCAACAGCGGCACGGAGGCCGTCGAAGCCGCGCTTAAGATCGCACGGATTGCGACCGGCAAAACCGATTTCGTCAGCGCCATCGGCGGTTACCATGGCAAGAGCATGGGGAGCCTGGCCGCGACAGGGCGTGAGAAGTACCGAAAACCGTTTGAGCCGATGGTCCCGGGATATGTGCATGTGCCTTTCGGCGACTTAGATGCCGCGCGAACCGCAATTACCGAGCAGACCGCCGCGTTGATCATCGAGCCACTGCAAGGTGAAGGCGGTATCATCACGGCTCCCGAAGGCTACCTGCCCGGCCTCCGCGCGCTCTGCACCGAACGCGACGTCCTGCTGATCGTGGACGAGGTGCAGACTGGGATGGGCCGCACCGGCCGAATGTTCGCGGTCGAGCATGACAATGTTGAGCCGGACATTCTGACGCTTGCGAAAGCGCTTGGAGGCGGAGTTATGCCCATCGGCGTGACGATGGCAACGCCGGAGATTTGGGAGCGAGCGTTCGGCGAAAACCCGCTGATCCACACCAGTACATTCGGCGGCAATCCACTTGCCTGCGCCGCCGGCCTCGCCGCAATCGAGGCGATACTCGATGAGGACCTCTGTGCAAACGCCGTCGTTAGAGGCGCGCAACTCGTCAAGGGACTTCGTGAGGTACAGGCTCAACTGCCGCACGCTCTGGTTGCCGTAAGGGGCCAGGGTCTGATGGTCGGCGTGGAGTTCGCCGTTAAGGACGTCGCGGAGATCACGATAAACGGCATGGCGCGCCGGGGCGTGATCGCGGCCTATACGCTGAACAACCCCAACGTCATTCGCTTCGAGCCGCCGTTGATCGTTTCAGAGTCCGAAGTCGAGACCGCGATAACCGCCTTCGGTGAATCGGTGCGCGAGGCATGGACAATGTTAGAGGGACTGGAAGAGTAGCCCGCATCCGATAGCGAGCAGCATCTAAAAGGGAGAGAGAATGCGCACATCGAACGTAAACCCACGGCGGAGCAGCCGTGATCTTTGGCTAGGACGGCGAGCATTCGCCGTGACAGCCCTGGCAGGACTCGCCTCAGCAATGCTCATGGGCTGTGAAAAGGAGCAGACGCCGGCGGCCAACCCTACAACGCCAACCGGTAAGGCAACTACCGGTACCGGTGCGAAGAAGAAGATCGTATTCGTCTTTAAGATCGGCGGTATCAGTTACAGCGAAGCGTGCAAGGCCGGAGCGGAGCAGGCCGCAAACGACGCCTCGCTGAATGCGGATGTACAGTATCAGGCGGCGACCGAGGGGACTGCAGAAAAGCAGAAGGATATTATAGAGCAGGCGATCGTCGGCCATGCAGATGCGATCGTAGTTTCGCCCGTCGATTCCAAAGCGATTGTTCCTTCGCTTCAAAAAGCCAAGGATCAGGGCATCCGCGTGTTTACCTGGGATTCAGACGCCCCGGACAGCCCCCGTGAGTTCTACGTCGCGGCCGTCGACGACGTAAAAATCGGCGTCGATATCGCGGAGGGGCTCGCGAAGAGCATCGGAAGCAAAGGCAAGGTAATTCTTTTCAGCGGTCAACAGACCGCTGAAAACCTGAATAAGCACCTTGACGGAATCAAACAGGGTCTTGCTAAATACCCCGACATCAAGGTAGTGAATACCTATTATAATGACGACAAAACCGACAAAGCAAAGCAGATGGCTATTGCGGCGCTCCAGGCGAATCCGGACATAGTCGGCATTGCGGGTACGAACTCGGTCAGCCCTCGCGGAGCCGGCGAGGCGCTCAGAAGCCTTCACAAAGTCGGTCCGATCAAAGTCTGGGGCCTGGGACTGCCGTCGGAGAATAAGCCCTACCTGAAGGACGGATCCGTTACCGGCCTCTACCTTTGGGACCCGCAGAAACTTACCTACCTGACGGCAAAACTGGTCCGAGAGGCGCTTGATGGCAAGCCTCCTAAAGATGGCGACACGATTGGAGAGGGCACGATCCACGTATCGGGTCCGATCGTGACGCTGCCACTGCGGCTGGAAATCACCAAGGACAATGTCGACAGTATGAAGTTTTAGTGCTTCTGCGCCTGCGGGAAGTATAGCGCCGGATATCGAAGCCTTCGAGTTTCGATGTCCGGCGCATCCTTCATAATGGCAAACTCGGCAGTCAAACCAGGAGTAGACTTTGTGAATGTAATTCTCGTCAGCCTGGATACCACCCGGGCCGATCGGCTCTCGTGCTACGGGCATTTCCGCAAAACCAGCCCGCACATCGACCACGTAGCGGAACGGGGCGTGCTGTTCACGGACCACTTCAGCCCTCACATACCGACATTCCCCGGCCACACCACCATGATGACCGGACACGACATCTATGCGCACCGCATCACTTCCCAATCGCACACGGTCGAGCCGGCGCCGGGCATCCGAATGCTCGCGGAGATTCTCCAGGAGCATGGCTTCCATACCGGCGCGGCGGACAACCTGGGAAGATGGTTCGCCAGGGGCTTTGCGGACTATCAGACCTACGCGTGGGATACCAGCGCACCGCGAGACTGGCGTAAGGGTGAAGCCGTAACCGCTGCCTCGCTCAAGGTTCTCAATACGGCGGCGGCACAGGATAAACCGTTCTTCCTATTCTTTCACTTTTGGGACGCGCATACTCCCTATCTGCCCCCTGCGCCTTTCGATCGCATGTTCTATCGAGGCGACGAAAAAGAGCCGGGGAACGACAGCATGGAGGCGCTCTGGCGGTTCGAGACCTTCAATCGCTACTTTGCTGAATGGATGCCCGGGGTTACCGATATTGAGTTCCCAAAGGCACAGTACGACGCCGAAATCGCCTACATGGATGCCTGTCTTGCGTCCGTGCTGACTCGGCTGGACGAGCTTGGCTTGACTCACGATACGCTCTTAATCCTGACAGCCGACCACGGTGAGGAGCTCGACGAACACGGCCACTGGTTCGACCATCACGGGCTGTACGACACGAACCTGCATATACCCCTGATTATGCGCTGCCCGGACCGCCTTCCGGCCGGGATGCGAATTGGCGGACTGACGAGCATGCTCGACATCGCGCCGACCATCCTCGACCTGCTGAGCCTGGACCATGTCGCGGCGCAACTGAAAATGCAGGGCACAAGCCTGATACCTCTTATCGATTCGCCCGCTGCCACTCAGAGGGGCGCCACGGACTATCTGCACATCACCGAAAACACCTGGATGAAAAAGCGCGGTATTCGGACTCATCGCTGGAAACTGATCGTTCCACTAGAGGTTCCCGATCTGCACGGCAACTCTGATGTCGAGCTGTACGAACTGACGAAAGATCCCGGCGAGCTGAACAATATCGCCAAGGAGAGGCCCGAGGTCGTCGCCCGACTAACGTTATTGATGGACGATTGGGTAGGCGCGCGGCTTGCCGATACCGGACAGTCCGATCCTCTGCCCGAACAGTCGATCCCCCTTCGGCGAATCGGCAGCATGGACGTCGCCGTGCCAAGCGATAAGTCACGGGTTGCCGAGCCAATACCCCGCTCCGAGGGAGATGAAAAGGTACCCGGAGGCGACTTCATCGGGTACGACCGCGAAAACACCGATGAGGTATAATAACCTCGTTGTTGGTTTGAACCGGAGGAGGATAAATTGCAGGTCAAACGGTCCTCGAACTGGAGTGAAGGCGCTCGATTCTGCCTGTCG
>JAYTEU010000067.1:0-2237 GCA_043734985.1 Chthonomonadaceae bacterium | reverse complement strand
ATTAGCGCGATGCACGGATCGTAGCGGATCGCATCCAGCGCCGACCGCGACTGGGAAGGGATCGCCGTAGCGCCCGCATCGAGGATCGCGAGAGATTGTGGGACCGGCGCCGTGAGCAGCAGAGCGTCGGCGGTGAAGATCGCTCCATGCTCCGTCCACGCCTTCCATTGCTCGCCCTGCGCTTCCGCGAACGTGATCCGGCGTCCCAGTTGAATGTCCAGCCCCCGCGCCAGGAACTTTGGAACGGCGGTCATGCCCTTTACGCCGAGATAGCGTGGGTGTTTGTCGCTATGCAGGAAGCCCTCCGGACCCACGAATCCGGTACACCACTCCCGAGCCGCGTCCGCCTTCAGCCAGCCGCCCACCAGCGCGCGGAAGCGGGGATCGCGTGCCGTAAAGAACTGCGCGCCATGGTCGAATACGGCGGCTCCGATGCGCCGGGTGGCCATCCGCCCGCCTACTCCGCGACCCTTGTCAAGCACGGTCACTCGGACGCCCTGCTCCTGGAGTGTCCGCGCGGCCACGAGGCCCGCCATTCCCGCCCCGATCACCAGGCAGCTCTTTGTCTTATCTATCATGGTCGTAATCGGACCGCGCTGCTAGGTTGAATGACGGCCTGCTGCTCCGCCCATCTGACGATTCCGCGCGCCATGCCCCGAAATACAAAGTAGTGGATCGGAATTAGAGCGAACCAATAGAGTCGGCCCCAGAACGAATTGGGCTCATAGTAGGCAGTCTGCACCAGTTCCCGGCCGTGCTCTGAATCGTCGCGAATCTGGAACTCCAGCCAGGCTCGGCCAGGTACCATCATCTCCGCGCGCAGCCGTATTCGATTTGGAGTGAACTCTTCCACCCGCCAGAAGTCGATAGCATCCCCGACGGCGATATGCTCGGGATGCCGGCGGCCCCGCCGCAGGCCAACGCCTCCGAATAGCCGGTCGAGCGCTCCTCGGATCACCCAAAGCCAATCCGCATAGTACCAACCGACCGCGCCGCCGATACGGGAAAGAGCCAGGCGCAGCGCTTTTGCCGAGGCAGATGTAGTCACGGTTTGCTCGTCCCGCAGGAGCGCCCGCGTGGGGATGGCTGCCGCGTCGAAGGCCAGGGGAACGGCTCCCCGGTGCGCGCCTGTCCAGCGCGTCGGCACTTCCAGTTCGTCCGTTGCGCGGATGGCGCGCGCCACAGAATCGCGAAAAGTCGTCAAGGCGAGGGGCATCAGTCGGCCGGCATCGTCGTTTTCGCAAATAGTCTCCGTCTTCAGGCCCTCGATCAGGGGAAACGCGATGGAAGCGGGGATCGGCGTCATCAGGTTGACCCAATAGGCCGACAGGCGTGGCGTCAGCACGGGCGCCGTAATGATAAGGCGACGGAGCCCTTTAACTGCGGCATAGGTCTGCATCATGTCCCGATAGGTCAGAACGTCCGGGCCGCCGATGTCTAGAACCCGGCCCGCCGTATCCGGATTTTCCAGAGCGGCGATCAGATAAGCCAGAGTATCCTCTATTGAGATAGGCTGCGTGCGGGTCTCGATCCAGCGGGGGCAGACCATTATCGGAAGTTTTTCCGTGAGATGACGCAGCATTTCGAACGAAGCGCTTCCGGCCCCCACGATCGTTGCCGCGCGCAGTTCCGTCACGGGAACCGATCCGGACCGAAGCAGGTCTCCGGTCTGGTGGCGGCTATGCAGATGATCCGACGTCTTAGTGCCCCTGCGTCCCAGCCCGCCGAGAAAAATGATGCGCCCGACGCGCTGCTCGGCGGCGGAGCGGGCGAAATCCAATGCGCTCTGCTTTTCGCGCTCGACGAATCCAGCTTCGCCATCTCCCATCGCATGGATAAGATAGTAGGCCGCGTCCACGCCGGCCAGCGCTGCCGAAAGCGTCTCCGGCTTCAGCACGTCGCCCGAAACGATCTCCAACCGACCTTCGGAATTGACTGTATCGTCCCACCGGCCCGCAAGCTTGCGCGGATCGCGGGCCATGCAGCGCACTACGTAGCCTTGCCGAAGCAGGAGCGGAACGAGCCGTCCTCCGACGTACCCGGTCGCTCCCGTTACCAAAATTGTTCGTTTTTCCATATCGATAGTTGATCCGGCCCGCTGAGCCGGCTCCTTGTGTTTTCAGTCGGAGTTCCGAGAGCGCCGAGTCCATCAAGCCGCGCCGTGCCGCGATTTCGACGACTTCCCGCTATCGGACCCCCGAATGATTGTACTCAGCGTACTCAGCTTTGACGAAACG
>JAYTEU010000066.1:0-4959 GCA_043734985.1 Chthonomonadaceae bacterium | reverse complement strand
GATGGGCGTCCGGCTCCTCGGGCGGCATCTCGACCAGCAGGCCCGCCGCCTTGCGAAGCGCGTCCCGTAAACTCATTCAGGGTTCCTTTCGGCACAAAGGGCAGTCGGCAATCGGCAATAGGCAATCGTGAAATGCATCCCCGATTGCCTATTGCCGACTGCCTAGCTCCCCACTCTCGCTTCCAACTGCTCGTACGGCGCGATCTCTTCAAGCGTGGTGGACATGCTTTCGGTGGCCACGCACACTTCGTCGATGTCCGCGAGTATCTGTTCTGGGGAGCGGGCGCGGATTTCGTCGTTGATGAGGCCGAAAGTATCGTCCACGAGCTGAAGCTGGTGGTTGATATTACCGAGTATCCGGCCTATCTTACCGGCGAATTCACTTCGGCGCTTCAGAACGTCCACGCGCTTTGTCAAGACCGCCCGATTCGCCTCGTCTTGATCGGTCTGGAGCAGCGCCTCGATTCGCTCGCACTCTTCGTTGTAGTGCGCCTGTATCTCCTCGACGGTCAGCCTCACCCAGCGCTCGTCCTGCTCGCCGGAGAGCGGGTTATCCGAGTCCACCAGTCTCAGCGGGCGCTTCGGCACCTCTTCGAGGCGGCGGGCGGCCCGCCGTGACACCCCGTGGTCGCGCGAATCATCCCTGCGCGTATTCAGGTCCCAATCGCCGGACCGCAGCTCGGCTCGCAGGCGCATAAGGTAGCTCTGGAACTGTGCCTCCTTTGCGCCGAACAGCAGGAATTTCTCCAGGAGGTAGTCCAGCTTCTTGACGATCTCGCCGTACCACTCCTTGTCGTCCTCCGCGCTGATCTGCGCGCGCATCTCCTCAAGGTGGGTAAAGCGCGCCTGGACCGAGGGCCGCAGCGTCGGAAGGATCTGAGCGCGTATCTTCAGCCGCTCCGCTTCGGCTTCCGCGGCGATGCGGTTGGCGATCCGCATCTGGTACCATTTTGTATCTGGGACGATCAAAAGGTACGCGGCTTCCGCAACGAGACCTACCAGCAGCGGCAGCGGATTGAGCGTCGCGGCGGATATCGCGGCGACCGCGGCCAGCCCGATGCCGTTGTAGCTCTCTTTCATGGCGGCCAAATAGCGGTTCATGGTATTCCCAGACTGCAAAAAAGTGTCAGCAAAAGCTCAGGTTGTATTCTACCCGATAGAAGGTCATAGACAAGGGAACCTGGGTAACAATCTCTTATGCCGGATGCGACGCGGAAAACCGATATTGAAGCATAAAGTGGGGAGGTCTCCCTTGAACTTTGTCGGGTTTTTGTGCATAATACTAGAGGAATTGATGGAGAAGCCATGAGACGAGAAACGACCTTAAAACAGAAAATGGAAACACGGATCGCTGCGAGGCAGGAGGACATATTCCTCCCACGAGAGTTTGCCGATCTGGGCGGCGAAGATCAAGTGCTTCGATCGCTACGTAGCCTTGTGCGTGACGGAAAACTCGTGCGTCTGGGCTATGGTGTCTATAGCCGCGCCGTCATCTCCCGCCTTTCCGGAGAGCCGATCCTCTACAACTCATCTGGATTCAACGGAGCAATCCGTCAGGCGCTTACTAAACTCGGCGTGAAGTGGGAGCCTACGGAAGCCGAGAAAGCGTACAATGCCGGTCTGTCAACGCAAATACCGGTCAATCCTGCCGTCCGCATCAAAGGGCGCTTCTCGCGGCGACTCCGCTACCGCAACACGGAGATGAAGATTGAGCGGTAGCCTTACGCTTCAAGAACTTCTCGAAGTTCAAGACCACTTTAGCCTGCCAAGTCCCATCCTTGTCGAGAAGGACTTCTATGTCACCAGGGCACTGGCAGCGATCGCTTCGGCTGACACGGAGCCATTCAGCCTGGTATTCGGCGGCGGGACTTCCTTATGCCGCGCTAACAGGCTCATTCAACGTATGTCAGAGGACATCGATCTGAAAGTAGTCTGCGAGCGTGAGCCAAAACGCCCGAATTGCGACAGTTGCGTGACCACGTTACCGATGCTCTCCTCGCAGCCGGTTTTGATTTCGATCCCAACGACAGAGCACATCGGGATTCCCGCAACGAAACCCGCTACACGATTTTCCGCCTGCCGTACGCGCCCGTATTGCACGGCGAAGGCATTCTACGACCGAAAATTCAGATCGAGCTTACGGTATCAGAGCTATGCCGTCCTTTCGTAGTCCTGCCGTTACATTCATTCGTGGCGGAAGCTTTTGGGCGTCCAGCGGAAGTGGAAAGTCTCGCGTGCGTTTCGGTCACGCAGACAGCGGCGGAAAAGTTCGTTTCTCTCACACGTCGCACTGCAGCCGAAATCGCAGACCCAGGCGGCGTGCGCGACTCCACGCTCATTCGGCACATACACGACCTGCATATAACCAGATTGCACTACGATCCTGAGGACGTTGCACCTCTCATCCAAATGATCGCCCGGCAAGATGCCCTCACGTTTGGCAATCAATTTCCGGCTTATCGCGACAACCCTCTGGCTGAGACGCGCACGGCGATTTCTGCTTTCCAATCTGATCCAGGCTACGCCAAGAGTTTTGAAGACTTTCAGCGTCTCATGGTATATGGTGAACTCGTTGACTTTGCGTCCTGTCTCTCCACGCTGGAGCGTCTCGCCCAATACTTTTGTTAGCCCGCTTAAATCGTACGCCAAATCTTTACACGTAGTGCTCGGCTAGTAAGGAAGTGCCCACGAACTCATCTCACACTGGTAGTCGCCCGGCAAATCGAATGGCCCGGTGAAGGGATTGACAATTCGGACATGCCCACGCAATCGCTGCTAGTTTTAATTCGTGATAGACAAGCTATCCTGCGAAGTTATCAGACCAAGATAATTTTAGCAGCGGTCTTTGCAGCTGCGCTCTCGATAGTGTTTAAGCGATACGCCGTCCATGGCCAAACTCATTCGCCATTCATAATCTTTATGTTGTTGGCCTACGCGGGCGTGTTGGCTCTGGGCGTCTGGGCTTTCGTGGATTTAGGACGCTTAGCCTTGGATACCCACTTGCGCAACGGAGCCCTTGCAAGTGGGAATGACAGCGTACCAAGTCTTCTTGATGCGATGTTTTTATCTCCGTTAGGTCCGCCAGACAATTGGATGAACCAGTGGATTCTTGCGGATCTATCTCTTCATCTGGATGGCGGTGCAATTCACGAAGAGACGCTTTCCGGAACGCAGCGAAAAGTGCTATACGCGGTTTTACTATCCGCGGGGCCGATAGGCAAAAAAATGTTTACGCTTTCGGGGGCGCGGAGGCTGCTGGCGGTATGCGCGAGCTTTCACGATCCATCGCCGACGCCATTTCTGCTTCATATCTCTGGTGGTCGGGGTCTCGCCAGACTATATCCGGAACTGCAAGGGCTTGCCCAAGACCTTATCGCTCAGTCGGAGTGTTCCAACCCGGATTAAGGTGCGAGAACCGGCTTGATGACAGTCTTGGCTTCCTTCGGATCAGTGACGCGAAGCCACATTGCGCGGAGCATCCAAAAATGCAACAACATATGCAGGTATACTACCTTGATGGCAATCCTAAGAACGCAAGAAGGAAACGATGCGGTATCCCTGGACGGTATGGATCGTGTGCATAAGTTTTATTTCCGGACTGTTTTCGCCGCTCGTATCCTTGCGTATCGCTGTGTCCGGCTCGCTTCCAACCGCCTCGCATCCAGCCCAGGCATCATGTTGCTGTACGCCAGGGAACTGTCGTATGGTCGGGTGCCCGGCGAACCCGTCTTTGCATGCGTCTGCCGGCAGTATAGGGTGCCTAATAAGCGGCTGCCATCACTCATCCACAACTAGCACCCAACGGCACATTGTTCTCTCCGTACTACCCCCCTGCGTGATGGTGTTCCCAGGGCTAATACACAGTCCCTCGGCCCCGACGGGTAAATGCCTGGGTCTCCGCTGCCATTTCACTTCGCCGCTTTCACCACCTCCTCGCGAGTGCTGAATCTACCAGCACCGGGCTGTTGCCCATTCACGCTTTGAGGAGAATTCCACCTATGAACGCCCTACGATTAAGGCGCGCCTCCGCACGCGCCTTCACGCTTATTGAACTGCTTGTCGTTCTCGCCATTATCGCCGTGCTCGCCGCGATCCTGTTTCCCGTGTTTGCGCAGGCGCGGGAGAAGGCACGTGCCATTGCTTGCCTCTCGAACAGCCGACAGATCGGTACCGCGCTGATGCTCTACGTCCAGGACTACGACGAGAAGTATCCGCAGGAGCATCCTTCTACGGGAAACCCTGTAGTTGATGACAACACCGGCCAACTGGAAGCCGAAGATTATGGTTCGCCCTTCGATAAAATCCTGCCCTATGTCGGCAGCAGGGACAGCAGCAAGACACAACTCTTTGTCTGCCCGTCTGACTCTGACCCGCACGGAACGACCGTACTGGACGCCAGCGGCAACTGCAAAGGGAGCGGCACTCCCCCTGGCCCATTGAGCAGTTACGTACTCAACGCCTACTATCTCTTCGGTGCAACGCTGGCGCAAATCAACGAACCCTCCACATCCATCTACATCGGAGAGCGCCGGAACGATTTCTGCGATGTCCACTACCACCCTTGGTTCAACGAGACCGAAGTTCCCTCCAGCCCGTCAGATACCGCCAACCCGGTCGCTATTGCAAGCGTGCGCCACACCCAGGGAAGTAACTATGTCTACTCAGACGGACACGCTAAATGGAGGCGCTTCGAGGCCACCCGTCGCCCATTTGAGGGCCATACACTGTACGGCGAACATCAGCCCTTTTAATCCGCTTCCGATGCTGCCGCAGGGTCACAAAGCCGCTCATGGATCAGCAGGAGCGGCTATGTTCTCCGAATGAGTCTTCAGGTTGAATCGCGCCTTCGCCCTCCACGTTTTAGATGCCGAAGATACCTTCCAAGTATTCAATTATTACAACGCGATTACGGGCAGGTAAACGCTGCATTAAATCTTGGCTCTCTTGTTTTTCCGCGAA
>JAYTEU010000065.1:0-5226 GCA_043734985.1 Chthonomonadaceae bacterium | reverse complement strand
GAACGTGTGTTCGCGGGGCGCGGGCTCCGGCTCGGCCGGGATTTCGTGGTAGAGGCTGTCGCGCTCGATGGGGATTCGGCCGGCCTCCTCGATCATTTTGACCATCTGTTTGCGGGTCAGCGCCTGCCGCTTGTTGCCTTGTTCGCCGTCCTTGTAGGTGATCTCGTACTCGTGGACCGTGCCGTCGACGTCGTCCGCGCCGTACCAGAGGGCGAGCTGCGTAACCTGCGGCGTGTTCATGATCCAGAACGACTTGACGTGTGCAAAATTGTCCAGCATCAGGCGGGCGACTGCTATATTGCGCAGGTCGTCCACGCCGGTGGGATGCGGGATATCGGCCAGCTCGGTGCCCTCCGGGTGGAACGAGAGCGGGGTCATGGTGACGAAGTGCTTCGTCTCGTCCTGCAGTTCGCGAATTCGTACCAGGTGCTCCGTGCGCTCCTCCAGCGTCTCGATGTGGCCGTAGAGCATGGTGGCGTACTGGGTGAGGCCGACCTTCGCTGCGGTGCGCGCCACGTCCATCCATCCCTCGCCGTCCAGCTTCCGGTCGAATAGCTCCTGGTGGACCCGCTCGGAGAGTATCTCGATGCCGCCGCCGGGCAGCGAATCAAGGCCCGCGGCCATCAGGTCGCGCAGCACCTCTTCGAGGGGCTTCTTCGCCTGGCGCTGAATCTCCACCAGTTCGACCATCGTGAACGCCTTGATGTGGACGTTAGGGCGGATCTCCTTGACGGTCCGGAGCAGGTCGAGGTAGTATTGGTAGGGTAGCCGGGGATCGATGCCGCCGACCATGTGGACTTCGGTGATCGGCACGTCGATATGGGCGAGCAGCTTGCGGCGCACCTCCGCCATGTCCATCTCGTACGGAGCGGGGCCGCCCTTCTTGGCGTAGAACGAGCAGAACTTACAGAACTTGTTGCAGATATTGGTATAGTTGATGTGCTGATTGCGGACGTAGTAGGCCCGGTCTCCGTGCAGCCGCTCCCGCACCAGGTTGGCGAGGAAGCCGACGCCCGCCAGGTTGGGCGACTGGTACAAGCGCAGGCCGTCGTCGTAGGTAAGCCGCTCCGCGGACTGGACCTTTTCGTATACATCCATAAGCGGCGCGCCTATCGTGCGCTCGGCTCGGCGGCGGTCCACGGAAACGGATCCATTATTACTGCTCATCGGACGACTCCCCTGACGTGCCGGCTGTGCCGACGGACTTCGTGAAAGTTTTCACGCAACCTGTTTTTAGTATACCTGCGGCGGGTTCGCGATGCAAGCGGCGCGCGGGAACAGTGTCTCTTGCAATGGCGCGGAGGCGCAAAGCGACACAAAGAGGAGAAGAGGAGATCGCACATAGCATCTCCTGACCCACCCACAATTCGACTTACTGCTGACGAATTAGGAGTGCGCAATGAACGCTCGCATAACACAACCGATCTCTCGCCGCACGTTCCTTCGAGGGGCAGGCGTGACAATGGCCCTGCCGTGGCTGGAATCCGCGCCGGTCTGGGGGGACGAGAAGCCCAAAAACACGGCGTCGGAGCCGCCGGTGCGCTTCGCCTGCCTATTCGCGGGGAACGGGTTCCATAGCAAGGAGTGGTGGGCGAAGGGCGAAGGCGCGAACATGGAGCTGGGCCGAGTGCTCGACCCGCTCCTCCCGGTGCGGGAGAAGCTGCTCTTCCTGCGCGGGCTCTACAACGCGGAAGCGCTAATCGGCGGCATCCATAGCTGCCAGACCGGCAACCTGCTCACCGGGGCGCACCTCGCGCCGGACGGCGAGATCCGCTCTGGAATTAGCTGCGACCAGGTCGTGGCGGCGCGCACCAAGGGGCAGACCAAGATCTCGAGCCTAGTGCTGGGCACAGAGCACTCCATCGCGGCGATCCACAAGAACTACTCGATGATCTACAGCTCGCATATCTCCTGGAGCAGCGCCACGACCCCGACGCCGCTGGAACTCTATCCGGCGCTCGCCTTCGACAAGCTGTTCCGCGACGAGGCGGGCCGGGCCGACAAGAGCGTGCTGGACGCGGTGAAGGACGATGCCGCCGCCTACAAAGGCAGGGTGAGCCGAGCCGATCAGCACCGCCTGGACGAGTATCTCTCCTCGGTCCGCGAGGTAGAGCAGCGGATCGAGCAGGCGGGCAAGGCAGGCCGGATGCAGGGCTGGCGGCCGACCCTGTCCAAACCCGACATGGTCCGCCCCACGGACGGCATTCCCCAGGACATCGACCAGCATATGCGCCTGATGTGCGACATCCTGGTGCTGGCCTTCCGCACCGACACCACGCGGGTCTGTACCCTGAAGCTGAACAACGACCACTCGTCGCTCCGCTTCCCGAACCTGAACGTGGACTACATGATCCACCACCTGCTCTCTCACTCCGACGGCGACGACTGGCTGAAAGTAAACCGGTTCTTTACGCAGCAGGTGGCCTATATCGCGCAGAAGATGGACAAGGTCCAGGAGGGCGAGCGAACCCTGCTCGACAACAGTATGCTCCTCTTCTGCTCCAGCATGATGACCGGCAACCATAACAACGACCAGCTTCCGGTGATCCTCCTGGGCCGGGGCGGCGGTCGGATCAAGAGCGGCCGCGTCCTCGACTACCTGGGCAAGCCGAACCGGAAGATGTGCAGCCTCTACCTCTCGCTAATGGACAAAGCCGGAGTTCACCTCGACAGCTTCGGCGATTCGAAGGAGCCGCTAGCGGAGATTTGAATGCGAGCCGTTGTAGGGTGGGGGCTTGTCCCCCGCCGCATGGCAGCCGTTGTAGGGTGGGGGCTTGTCCCCCGCCGCATGGCAGCCGTTGTAGGGTGGGGGCTTGTCCCCCGCCGCATGGCAGCTCGCGTATTGGAAGGACAGCGGGGGACAAGCCCTCACCCTACGTCTCCGTGTGCCGACCTCACGCGTTCAGAAGACCGGCGTCCACTACCAGGGTCTGGCCGGTGATGCTGCCGTTCTTGGCGAGCATCACGAAGGCGGCTGCCGTATCGCCGACGTCGGTGTGTTTCTTGAGGAGCGCCGTGCTGCTCATCGTCTCCAGGCGCTCCGCGGAGAACCCTTCGACCCACCGCGTAACAAGAAGGCCGGGGGCGACGGTGTTCACCCGGATGTCCGGCGCGAGCGCGACCGCGAGGCATTTGGAGAGGTGGATGAGCGCCGCCTTGGAGACGCAGTAGGGCAGGCTGCTGCCGCGCGTGCCGATCCCGGCGATGGAGCTGGTGGTTATGATCTGACCGCCGCCGTTCCTCCGCATCAGCGGCACGGCGGCCTGCGCGAGGAAGAAGGCCGAACGCGTGTTGACCGCGAATATCTCGTCCCAGGCCGCTTCGTCCACCGTGTCGAGATCGGGAAATGGGATGAACCGCGTCGCGCCCGCGTTGTGGACGAGCAGATCGAGCCTGCCGAACTCCGCGCCGAACGCCTCCACCAGCTTCGTGGCTTCCGCGGACTGGCCCAGGTCGGCCTGAAGCGCTATCGCCCGCACGCCCATCCCGCGCAGATCCGCCGCAGTGCGCTCCGCATCCTCTTTCGACCGGGAGTAGGCCACTCCGATATGCATTCCCTCCGCAGCCAGAAGCAGCGCAACCTCGCGGCCCAGACCGGTACCGCCACCCGTAATCAGCGCGGTCTTTCCAGATAGATCCATCAATGCCTCCCGTCACGCACCGTCGCCGCAAGTTCTCAAACCGCGGTGTCCGGTGGGCGTGCCATGTTTTATAAGGAAATAGAGTACCTCATCGGAAATTTACTCTTTAGGGAACATAGCTATCTTTGGAGAGCGTGCGCGCGGGCTACTTCGGGATCGGGTAGTTGCTTCTTGGGATGCGGCTGGGCGGATCCCGCTTCTTGGGCTTCAGGAGCTTCTGCTGCTTCAGCTCGGCGGCTTCCACGGGGACCGGGCGGACGGAGCCGTTCGGGTGGAACGCGCCCTGGGTGATCATCAGCGCATCGATGGCGAAGCTGTAGACGTTGGGCGAGACGGCCCGCTCGGGCGCGAAGATCATCAGGGTGTGCGGTCCCTGCGTGAGGCGGGCGGAGCCCAACTGCATCCAGCCGAAGCGGTCCCCGAGGTACTTGGGTCCGTGGGCCGAAGGATCGGCGACCGGATAATCCGGCGGTGCGTCGATGCGCCAGAGTATGGGCGAGACGCCCGGCCCCGGCAGCGAACCGGCCATCCAGAGGTTGTAAATGCCGTCTCGCGGCGCGTCGACCGTGTAGTAGACGCCGTAGCCGTATTTGTCGTACTTCTGGGGCGCGGCGTTGTGGTTGAACAGGCTCAGGTAGCTGCCGTTGCTCGCCTCGGGATTGCGCGCCACCTCGTCAAACGTGTTGACCGGCCCGGAGCGCTCGCCTTCGATCCAGATATAGGGCTGGACGATGGCGGTGAGCTCGTTTACCTTCCCGATCGTGAGGACGTAGGCGTTCTCGTAGTCCTTCTCGGCGTACCTCCTCTGGATCGTATCCACCATGTTACGGATCGTCTCCGCCTCCGGCATCTTGCGCGTCTGAGCAATGGAGTAGAGCCCGTTAAGCTGAGCGAGCGCATCCTGCGCGGCCTCCTGGAGTACCAGGCGCTGACCGCCTGTCGTGAAGACCGTCGGGGTGGAATCGAGGGTCACGACGATGCAGTTCTTCCCGATGTACTTCAGTGGGACCGGAATGCCTTCCGGAGTGAACGCCTCGACCTCCTTGGGACGCGGCACCCAGATGTGCGTCTCTCGCCTTCCCTGGAGCGAGACCAGAACGGACTGCCGGTTGCCATCCATCGTATAGCCGTCGTAGGCAGGCCACCAGTCCAGCGGCTCGCCACGCTCGTACGTTCCCATCCAGAGGACGGTGGAGCCTGGAATCTGGCCCGGGCGCGCGGGCCCGGGAGTGGGCAGCGGATAGAAGAGTACGCGCGGCACATAGGCGGCGGACGCTGACTCGGTGCCGATGCGGGCGGAGTAGTCGCGCAGCGCGTCGAGCTCCGACGACGTGGGGACCGGCGGGTTCTCGATCTCCTTGCCGTTTCCGGGCAGGGCGCCGACGAAGAATCCCTTGGCGCCTACTCGGCGAATCTCGTCCAGGGTTTGGCCGAGCGGCGCGGCGGCTGCGGTCCTGCCCTGAGCCGCGCCGACCAGCAGTGCGCCGCGCGGCCCGGCGGGGGCAGGCTTTACCTCCAGCGCGGCCGAACCTTGCTGCGTATCGACTTCGGTGGCGATGCACCAGAGCGCGCGGTCGGCCTGTTC
>JAYTEU010000064.1:0-1991 GCA_043734985.1 Chthonomonadaceae bacterium | reverse complement strand
CCGTCCACCGCCGAGGCGGACGCACCGCAGTAGACCTGCACGAATCGCACGCCGCGCTCCACGAGTCTGCGCGCCAAGATACAGTTGCGCGCGTAGCTGGCCTTCAGTCGATCCGGGCTGTCCGCGCCGTACAACCGCAGCGTCTCGGCGCTCTCGCGCGAAATATCCGTGACTTCCGGCGCGCTCAACTGCATTCGGGCGGCCAGTTCATAGGCGGCAATTCGGGCGGCAAGATCGGAGTGCCCGGCGTGCTGCGCTGAAAATCGGGAGTTGAGATGTCCCAGAAATCCCCGTGTGTCGCGGTCGCACTGTGGCGTTGTACCTGGCGGTGGATTCAGGTTGGCGATCGGATGTTCGGTATTGAACGAAGTGCCCTGGTACGCCGCCGGCAGGAAGCCTGCGCCCCAATTGCCAGGCCCATTCGGCGGAAGTCCTCGGATATCGGGGATTGCGACAAACGCGGGAAGATCCTGGCTGGCGCTTCCCAGAGCATAGGTGGTCCAGGCTCCGATGCTGGGAAACCCGTCCACGACGAAGCCAGTGTTCATCTGAAGCATCGCCGGGCCGTGCGTGTTACTGCGCGCGGTTAGCGAATGAACGAAAGCGATGTCGTCGACGCACTCCGCCAGGTGCGGGAGCAGGCTGGAGACCCACTTTCCACTCTGACCGTACTGCTTCCAATCCCACGGCGAACGCATCAGGCTGCCATTACCGCCCTGAAACGTGACCAGATTTTCCTGCCCCGGCATCGGCTGCCCGTGCCGCTTTATCAGCTCCGGCTTATATTCAAACGTATCGATCTGGCTGACCGCGCCCGGGCAGAAGATCTGGATCACGCGCTTGGCGCGCGGCGCAAAATGTGGTGGATGCGGCGCAAGGGGATTCTTGGCCTCGGCCGCATTCGACCCCGCCGCGCCGGCCTCATTTGCCAGCATGCAGGCGAGAGCAATACTGCCGAGTCCGGTTCCCATCTGTCCCAGGAACTCGCGGCGGTCCAGCAGGCCGGGAAAGTCGATTGGAGTTGTATCGTAGTGTGGCATTTTGGTTAGGCAGTCGGCAGTTGGTAATCGGAAAATACAAAACGTAAATTCGGGCAGTCGGCAGTCGGGGTTAGAGTTCACTACTGCCGACTGCCTACTGCCCGCACCTCAATAGTATAGAAACTCGTTCGCGTTGAGGAGGGCGCGGCAAAGAGCCGTTGCGCCCTGCCGCCGGTAAAGTGCGAGCGCTTCCGCCTGCTCGCCCAGGTCGGGTGGGCGCTGGAAGACGATCAGGAAGACGCGTTTGATCTGCGCTTCCGGAGCTTCACCGGCTTCCTTGCGGATGCGTTCGGCGAGGAAGCCGGACTGTTGAGACAGAAACGGTCCGTTCAACAGGCTAAGCGCCTGAAGCGCGGTAGTGGTGCTCTCCCGCTTCGGCGCGCGCTGCGACGACTCGGGGCAGTCGAAGGCTCCCAACAGATCGTCACGAATTCCACGGGCCGCCTGCTGATAGACTCCGCGCCGCCAAGTTTCCGGCCCATACTCTTCGAGCGGCGAATAGATGGCGACGTTTACGACCTCATACTTGTACAACTTGAAGCTCGGCCCTCCCATTTTCCGGTCGAGCTTACCCGCGGCGGCCAGCACCGAATCGCGCACTGCCTCAGCCTCCATCCGTCGAAGGTTCATTCGCCAGAGCAACGTGTTGAATGCGTCTATCGCCACTCCCTTGGGCGTCGTCGCACTGGACTGTCGATAAACATAGGAGGTCACGAGCAGTCGATGGAGGGGCTTCAGCTTCCATGCAAATCCATGCTGCCGTGAAAATATGGACGTGTCACCCCCCATGAACTCCGACGCGAGCCAGTCCAGAAGTTCGGGGTGGGTGGGCTTCTCGCCATTGCGGCCGAAGTCCGAGGGCGTTCCCACGATCCCACGGCCGAAGTGGTATTGCCAGACACGATTGACAAAAACGCGTGCGGTCAATGGGTTGGAAGGATCGCCGATCCA
>JAYTEU010000063.1:0-2110 GCA_043734985.1 Chthonomonadaceae bacterium | reverse complement strand
GGCAAGCTCGAATCCGAGAACCGCCAGCCGATCGTCCTGAAAGACCTCGGCAAGTGCGCCGTTATCGATGCAACGATAGCGATCGAGGACCACCGCTTTTACGAGCACCCCGGCGTGGATATTGTAGGCATTGGGCGCGCCGTATTGGCCAACCTGCGCGGCAGCGCGAACAAGCAGGGCGCCAGCACACTGACGCAGCAGCTTGTTCGCCAGCCCGGCATCGGCGCGCAGTTCGGCTTGAACAATGAAAAGCGCTTCTCTCGAAAAATCCGAGAAGCGCTGGTGTCGCTGCGCGTGGAGCAGCTCTACTCCAAGTCCGAAATCCTTCAGCTCTACCTTAATAACGTCTACTACGGCGCGGGCGCGTACGGAGTGCAGGCGGCGGCTAAGACCTACTTCCACAAGAACGCTTCCCAACTGAGCCTCTCGCAGGCCGCTCTCATCGCGGGCCTGCCGCAAAGCCCTTCGGAGCTGTCCGCCTTCCGGCATCGGCGAGCCGCGATCCATCGGCGCGACGAAGTCCTAAGCGCCTTGCTGGAGTACGGCAAGATCACCAAAGCGCAGTACGAGGACGCCAAAGCCGAAGAAGTCGCCATCGCCAGCCCGCCCAAGCGCAACCATTACGACTTCAAGGCGCCCTATTTTACATCCTGGGTGCTGCACGAGCTCTACAAGAACTATGCCTCGGATTTTGTCCTATCCGGTCTTTCCGTCCGGACGACGCTCAACTGGAAGATGCAGCAGCAGGCGGAGCACGCGCTGCGCAACGGCCTCTCGAATGCCTCCGGATTTGGCGCAAACCAGGGCGCAATCGTCAGCCTTGACCCACAGACCGGATATGTTCGGGCGATGGTGGGAGGGCGCGATTTCCATGCCAGCCAGTACAACGCGGTTACGCAGGGCAAGCGCCAGCCGGGCTCCACGTTCAAAATATTCGACTATACCGCCGGATTCGATACCGGAGCGACCAGCCTGGACGACTCGTTTGTCGATAAGCCCATTCCCTATCCGAACGATCCCTCGCACCTGGTCAAGAACTATGGCGGCGGCTACAGCTACTCCTCGGTGAGCTGCCGCACGGCGATTGCGTTCAGTAAGAATACGATCGCGGTGCAGGTGGCGCAAAGGGTCGGTATCAAGACCGTCATCGAATATGCATACAAGATGGGGATCACCACGACGCTTGCGCCCTACCTTCCGACTGCGCTGGGTGCATCCGCGGTCAGGCCGATCGATCTCTGCTCCGCCTACAGCATCTTTGCCGCCAAAGGGGACCGTTACCGTCCGATGGGAATTACCCGCGTTACGGACGCGGAGGGCAATGCGCTCGACAGCGCCAGATATGCTCCGCAGCGCGAAGTCGAGATTTTCTCAAACACAAACGAGACGGTAAGACAGATTGACGAGGCCCTGCAGGGCGTTGTAAACAGCGGTACGGGAACCGCGGCTCGCGGCAATGAGTCCAACGGTATCGTAGAGGGCGCGCGCGGCAAGACCGGAACCACCAGTGATAACCGCGATGCCTGGTTTGCCGGATATACTCCGGAGCTGTCCACGGTGGTCTGGCTAGCCAGCGTTCACAAGAGCAGGCGAGGGAGACTGGTCTACGCCGAGATGCCCGGCGCGACAGGCGGCCACCAGGCCGCCCCGATCTGGCACGACTTTATGGTTCAGGCCGTCCCAATGCAGAAGCGCTATAATGCAACGGTACAGCATCAGGATCTGCCCGCGCATCACACGGTCGCAGCTACCGCGGAGCCACCCAGACAGCGAAGACGCCAGACGACCGTTCGAACGACGGCCCAGTCCGGCGAAATCAAGCCCGTGACCGACGCCGCTGCCGGCGCGAACATAACCACGCCGCCGACGTCGCCGGATACGCCCCCGGATAATCCTGAACCGGATACCGAGACCGATCCCGTGCAGGATGGCCCGGCCCCAAGCGGGACTACGCCGAGAACGACTCCGCCACGCGTCGCCGTGCCGCCCACTACCAACCAGCTCGGAGCGGGCTCTCCGACCGATTCTGCCCTAGAGCGCAGGGCCGCTTCGACCACGCAGCCTGCTCCGCCGCCCGTCCGCGTGCGTCCCACGCCCCGAGCCGCCCCGG
>JAYTEU010000062.1:0-2597 GCA_043734985.1 Chthonomonadaceae bacterium | reverse complement strand
TGGCAGGAGATACTGACGCTCGCGCAGGCAAGCGTCAAGCCCGTCCCGGTGGTCCTGGACTATGTCAAGCAGCAGCATGTAACGACGGTTGTTATCGCGGAAGACACGATCACGACCCTGGAACAAGCCGGCGCGGTGCATCCCGTTCGCACGGCTCTCAGCCCGAATCCAATGGATGCCGGTAAGTCGGTGACGATTGTGGTGGTCGATTCCGAGTTCGATATCGGCCGCATCTGGACGGCGCTGGCACTGCGAGGTTTCCCGCCTTCCATTCTGTCCGGCGCCCCGCCGGAAGGAACGAAGACCGTTTTCGAATGGACGCAGCCCTTCCGCCCCGGACAGCTCCCGGGCGGAAGCGCCATGCCTCCGCGATCGGTTCACCTCGGCGTGACTGTGGATTATATCGGTCTTCGCACGATGGGGTTGGGTTTGCCGCAGGAGGCGGTCGCTACCGTACGCGCCACTGGGCTGGATATTGCCGGCCGCATCGGCAATTTTCCGGGAGTCACTGCTGGAACCGCTCAATCCGCGCTTGTCAACCTGCACGAGCAAGGCGCGACTACGGTCATCTTCAATGGAGAAGAGGTACTCGGCTATCGCGGGCTGGAGAAGGAAGTCGCGGAGATATTCAAGGAGTCTAAAGGCAAAGCGCCCACAACTCCGCAGCCCGACGGAAAGCCGCCGTCGACCGTTCTCACTTACGGCGCCGTCGAGTTTGGCAAACAGAAGGGCGATGAAAAGCTCTCCAATGCTCTCAAGGGTGAGTATGTGCGCGTTCACAGCATTCAGGCCGCCGAGATGGGCCAGATGGAGGAGGATGAGGCCGTAGACCGGTTCGTACGCGCGGGCAAGGAGCGCAACATTCGCTTCTGCTACATTCGCCTGGTCTCTTTTGCCGGACCGGACCCACTGGGTACAAATGGAAAGTTCCTCTCTAAGATCGCCAAGGGCCTTGCGGACGGCAATATCGCCACCGGCGGAGGTATGGGCTTCGGCCCGGCGCGCCGCTTCTTGGAAACGGGAGTACCGCCGCTGATTTTCGCCCTGATCGCGCTGGGGGCGGCGGCGGGAGCGGTCTGGTTGATCCACTCGCTGGCCGCGCTTCCGATCCGGCTGGAAGCGGCGCTCCTGGTGATACTCTGCATTGCCTGTGCCGCCGCCGCCCTGCTGCTCGGCGAAACGGGACGAAAGTTGGTCGCGTTCCTGGCAGGCGTCGTCTATCCGGCTACGGCCTGCCTGCTGGCCTATCCGGGCCGTCGCGGGCCGGAGGCAGGCGGAATCGGTAACGCGAGCACGCCGGCAAAACCGCTGTCGCCAATGGCAAGCCTAACAACCGCGCTCCGACAGCTCTGCGTGGCAAGCCTCATCACGGCGCTTGGTATAGTTCAGGTCATCGGCCTCCTTGCATCGCGCCCATTTATGGTTCATGCCAGTCAGTTCCTCGGAATTAAGGCGCAGCATGCCGTACCGGTCTTAATTATTGCCGTAGTGGCGATAGCGGGCGGCGTTCTGTCCGGCGAGACCTGGGGGCGGTTCGTGTCCCGCGCTCAGCTTAAACTGGCCGAGGCTATGCGCGAACCCGCTCGATTTGGGATGCTGCTGCTGGGCATAATCGCACTTGCGGGCTTCCTGCTCGTCGTGGCGCGGACGGGGAACGATTCCGGCGTCGGGGTCTCCAGCATCGAGCTGGCGGTACGGAATAAGCTGGATCGCATTCTTCCCGTGAGGCCGCGCACGAAGGAGTTCCTGGTCGGGCATCCGGCGTTTGTGCTCGCCTTGGCGTGGTGGTGGCGCGGCAGGAGGCGGCTGGCGATCCCCGCGTTCGTCGTCGGGAGCCTGGGGCAGGTGTCGCTGCTGAACACGTTCTGCCACATCCACACGCCGCTAATGATCTCCGTCTGGCGCGATGGACTCGGTCTGCTGTTCGGCGCGCTGCTGGGCGCAGTCTTGTTTCTAGGGCTTGAGGCGCTGTTTGCAGCCTCGGCGCGGACCGCAAAGAATCGACCGCTTGCCGATCCCATCCGCACACCCGCCGATCCAGATCGCAGGGCGCGCAAGTGAGCGGCAATTGGGCGGACGTCGTCCACAATGTGCTGGCGATTCGCGCTGCGCCGGAGGGTGGAAGCGAACAGGTCAGTCAAGCCATCATGGGCGATGCCGTGCAGATACTGAGCGAATCCGATGGATACGCACATGTTCGCTGCGCGGACGGCTACGAGGGCTGGGCGCTGCGAAACCAGTTGCGGGCAGTCCCCGACGAGGCAGGGTTCGTCGCGCAATACTCCGACTCCCCCGATCTCGCCGTGGTGTGGGAAGCGTTTGAGGAAGTTACCTCGACTGAAGGCGAGCCCTGCACGAAGCTGGTGTTCGGCACTCCTATCCTCGTCCATGACTACGATCCGAAGCGTTCAGGCTTTGCATTGGCTATGCTCGCCGACGGCACAAGTGTACGGATCGACGCCCATACACTCCGGCCCTTCCGCAATGCCACCGGTTCAGACTCGCCGGCTTCGCTCGCCCGGCGATTCGTCGGCACTCCTTACCTCTGGGGCGGCGCCACTCCCTTCGGCTTCGACTGCTCCGGCTTCGTTCAGCGC
>JAYTEU010000061.1:0-3150 GCA_043734985.1 Chthonomonadaceae bacterium | reverse complement strand
TACCGAAACGCATTCGCGCCGATGTCCGGCTTTGCGCCGCGCCGCTTGCGATCTATGTCGTCGGTGACTTCGGGGAGTGGGACGGCGTGGTCGATCGCTTCCGTTGCGCGGGCCGTCAGTCGCAGATTGCCGTGGGCTGGATCGGCGAGCGCGGTGAATTGGCGCCTTTCGAGGTTGTTTCTGGTTACGATAGCGCTCGGCGATTCGATGCGTATCGGCGGGCCGCACACCAGGTTGTTGGCGACCACCATGCCGTCGCAGCGGTGCACCAGGCGAATGAGCCGCCCCAGTTCGCTCTCCGGATCGTAGACCGTGTTGTTGACGATACGGCAGTCCTTCGTGTAGTCCGCGAGGATGCCGTTCTCGTGGCAGCGCGTCACAAAGTTGTTCCTCACGATGCAGCCCGTGCAGTGGATCTTGACATCTTCCGGCAGGGAGGAGTTGCCGAGACAGATGCCGGAGTCGCAGTCGAATCGCCGAACTGCGCAAAAGTTCCCTTTTTGCCGGTAAAGCGCGCGTGGACCGTTCGCAGGTTGCCGCGCCAATCCGCGCCCGCTTCGACTACGGGGACGGCGTGGGACGGCGCACCCTCCGCGCGGGCGCACTGCGGAAGCACGGGCGCCAATGCAGCGAATATCAGGGCAAAATTAGCCACGCCACGCCAACCTATCCAAAAGCAACGCTGCTTCGGCGCTCTCATTTTTGTGCCTTTCCCTCTCCGCCGGACCTTTATACCTGGTTCGAACGTCCCGTGCTTATCTCTGATTTATCGATTGTGCGCTATATTCCTCTATCGGCCCATCGACGCGCAGATGCCATCCGTTTTTGGTACGCGGCACTAAAGTACCGGTCTAGGATTACGAAGTCCGCCGTCGCGGACTCAATTCTTAACCCGCGCTGGTGGGTTTCGTAGACTCGGGTACCCACTGGGTGCAGGATTTCCCCGGAAGGATCCCGACACCCGACCCCGACACGTCCCGACAGGTAGCCGCGAAGTCCCGGTTACCTGTCCTCGGTTACCTGTCCTCGGCTATGTGCGTAGCCGGGACTACGCACATAGCCTCCGAAAGTCTCCGTGGCAGGCCGTGGCAGACTGGGGTCTCTCGGACAATCCCGCGAGAACTGGCGATTGAAGGACTAAATGCATATTGGATCCGCGAATGCGTTACTCAATTCCGGAACGCTCGGCGATCCTGGCAATAGGAGTCTGGAACGCGTTTGTCGAAATCAAGGGGAGTCCGCGTTTGCAGTCTATTTTGCGTTGAGGAGTTTGCCGCGATGATTGTGCCACGTCCCGAGTATCCACGCCCGCAATTCGTTCGTTCCGATTGGCTCTGCCTCAATGGCGAGTGGCAGTTCGAGATCGACTCTGGAGACAGCGGCAAAGAGCGCGGGCTGATCGGCCGGGAGCTGGAGGCACGAATTATCGTGCCGTTCTGCCCGGAATCGACGCTGTCGGGCGTGGGGAATACGGACTTTCTGCACGCGGTGTGGTATCGCCGGGATGTGGCCATTCCGGAAGCCTGGGCGGGCAGGGGCGTGCTGCTGCACTTCCAGGCCGTGGACTACGATGCTACGGTATGGATCAACGGGCGTGAGGCCGGGCGGCATCGCGGGGGCTTTACGCCGTTCACGGTCGATCTGCGCGGATTTGCCTCGCCGGGGGAGACCGCGGTCGTAGTGGTGCGCGCCAGGGACGAGAACCGCACGGCGCAGCCGCGCGGCAAGCAGTCCACCAACTATGCGCCCTACTCCTGCTTCTACACGCGCACTACGGGAATATGGCAGACGGTCTGGATGGAGCCGGTTCCGGAGGTCGCGCTGAAACGCCCGCGCATCACGCCGGACGTCGCGAACTCCACGTTCCGAATCGAGCAGCCACTGACGAACAATCGCTCCGGGACCGTGCTGGAGGCGACGCTGCGTTCGCCGGAAGGCACAATCGCCACTGCTTCGTGCGCGGCCGACCAGGATCTGTCGCCGCGCCTGGACCTGAAGATACCCGTGGATCGGCGACGCCACTGGTCGCCCGAGGATCCGTTCCTATACGATATCGAGATCACACTGCGGGGCGGGAACGGGAAGGTTCTCGATACGGCGAAGAGCTACGCGGGGCTTCGGGCCGTGACGCTCGACGGCAAGAAGGTGAAGATCAACGGGAAAAGCGTGTTCCAGCGGCTGGTGCTGGACCAGGGCTACTACCCGGACGGCGTGATGACCGCGCCCTCGGACGAGGCTCTGATCGCCGACATTGCGCTGGCGCAGGAGGCGGGGTTCAACGGCGCGCGGCTGCATCAGAAGGTGTTCGAGGAGCGGTTCCTTTATCACGCGGACCGGCTCGGGTATCTGGTTTGGGGCGAGTTTGCCGATTGGGGCTGCAGCGGCCACGGCCCGCAGCACGACCATCAGCAGCCGGGCGTGACGTATGCCGCGCAGTGGCTGGAGGCGCTGGAGCGCGACTATTCGCACCCCTGTATCATCGGCTGGTGCCCGCTCAACGAGACGGCGCAGAACGTTTCGGACAAGCTCAGCACGCTGGACGATGCGACTCGCGCTCTTTTTCTCGCCTGCAAGGCGATGGACACGACGCGCCCTGTACTGGACACTTCGGGCTACGCCCACCGCGTGCCGGAATCGGACATCTACGACTCGCACGACTATATCTACGAGATGGATTTCGAGGAGGGAATCGCGAACTTCACGGAGCGCCACAGCGGGCTGCCCGAGGGGCGCGCGTACACCAATCCGGACGCAACGCGCATCAGCCCTAGCACGGCCAAACCGGCCTGGTCCATTCCCTACCGGGGGCAGCCTTACTTCGTGAGCGAGTTCGGCGGCTTCAAATGGAGCCCGAACGTGCCGGTGAAATCCGCCGAGGAGAACCAACTGGAGCGCAAGACGAGCTGGGGATACGGCTCCGATCCAGTCTCGGTGGAGGACTTTCACCACCGCTTCGAGACGGTCTGCACCCTCCTGCTGGACAACCCGCACATGTTCGGCTACTGCTACACCCAGCTTACGGACATCACGCCGGAAGAGAACGGCATCTACGACTTCGACCGCAAGCCCAAGTTCGACACCGCGCGCATCCGGGCGATCCAGGAGCGGAAGGCGGCGATCGAGGAGGCGTAGGCCAGTAGGCAGTAGGCA
>JAYTEU010000060.1:0-4181 GCA_043734985.1 Chthonomonadaceae bacterium | reverse complement strand
CGGGAAGTGGACGACAAGCTGTCGCTGGGAGCGCAAAATTCCGTTCGTGTCCGCGTGCGCAACGGCGCCCGGATGAAAATCGCGATCGAGCTGCGCGATTCTCCGCCCGCAAAGATGCGCACCGACCTGGAGGAGAAACCGTTCGCCTTCGTTATCGCGCCGGGCGGGCGGCATGCGGCAGTCTACCACGTCACTCCGACGGCGCGCGGCGACTATCGGTTTGGCGACGTACATATCAAGATGAAGGGCCGTCTCGGTTTCGTGAACCGGCTAGCGCGAGTAGAACTTCCCCGGGATGTGAAGGTCTACCCCAACCTGGTGGACACCGCAACGTTCACCCTTATGGCGCGGCGCGGCCGGCTGCAGCAGGTCGGCATAAGAGCTGCCAGGCTCCAGGGCGCGGGTCGCGAGTTTGAAAGCTTGCGCGAGTATATGCCCGACGACGAGATGCGCCGGATCGACTGGAAGGCATCCGCGCGTAGTGGAAAACTGGTCGCCCGCCAGTACGAAGTCGAGAAGTCCCAGTCGGTGATTCTGGCCATCGACGTGGGTCGGACGATGCTCGCCGAGATCGACGGCATCCAGAAGCTGGATTACGCGATCAATGCCGCGCTGCTCCTCGCGTACGTGGCCACGCTCGCGGAAGATCGCGTGGGCCTGCTGCTCTTTGCCGACGACGTGCAGACCTACCTCCCGCCCAAGAAGGGGCGTGGGCAGGTCTATGCGATTATGGAGGCGCTCTACAATGCCCGGGCAACCTTCGCGGAGCCGGACTACCGCAAGGCGCTCGGATACCTGCGCGCGCGCTGGAGGAAGCGATCCCTGGTCGTCTGCTTTACGGATCTGTGGGACGCCGACTCTTCGCGCACAACGATCAACGAGCTGGCAGCCTTGCAGCCGCGTCACCTTGTGGCCGCAGTGACGCTGCTGGACACCAAGGTTCTGCGGACGGCCCGGCAGGAGATCGACACCGCAGTTTCGGTATTCCAAAAGGCCGTCGCGGGTCAGGTGCTGGAAGATCGGCACATGGCCATTACCCTGCTCGCCCAGCGCGGCGTCCTGGTCATCGACTCGCAGGCCGACAAGCTTTCAGCGGAGCTCGTGAACAAGTACCTGGACGTCAAAGAGCGCATGATGCTGTGAGAAGGTCGGCGGAATGAATACGTTCGCTCACCCGCAAGCAGGTACCCGGTCGTCGGCTTGCGACGGAATGAGTTGCTTCGCTCACCCGCACCCAGAGGGCACCCGGGGTGCCCGGCCTGCGGCGTGCGACGGAATGAATACGTTATATGGCCGTCGGCGTGCGACGACCTGTCTGGTCACAGCGCGAAGATTTTGAACGCCGATTTTGCCTGGTTATATTGTATAGAGGATGGAGAGTGTGAACCAAGGGGCGAATGGGAAAGTGTTTTACCAGACATAAAGGGGGGTATGTTTGGCTAAATAGCGGCGAGGGCGGCAACGGGTACACTCGCCAATTCTTACCGGCAATTTTCACCCATAACGTCCTTTATGGGATACAACATTTCTGTCGAGAGATGGATGATTGGTCTATCTTTTTGAGACTCGGCCTGGTCTTTTTGGTTGGTACACGCTGGCGATCGCGGACGAAGACCAGACTTTTTTCAAGCCAACCATTCAGTTCGTTAATCGTAACAAATCCTGCAGGGTTTAGATAGGCGAAATTCTTCATCGGCTTACCGGTGAAGTCCATTGGTCGAACGTACGGCAATTCCAGGGCTTCTTCGAGTTCGTGGTCTGCAAGACGCACAACAACTTGCGAACCGACGACCCCCGCAAGCATGTTTCCGTTTAGCAAAACACAAAGACCCCCAAACATGTTGCGTTCCGATACGACATCCGAAGTCTCGAACTTGAGCGCCGATACGGCATCTCTGAGGATTTGCGCGGTTCCATCGTCGTACGGCATGATTGGTGGTCGTTTATCTCTTTCTTGAGAGCGATATCTTCAAGAATTTAGCGCAACCACAGGTTTCGACGGGTTCGATAACAGGCAGGCGCAAACGCGACGAATCTCTGATTGGAAGGATTGGTATTACAAGGTGAGACTGACTTGAACGGATCCGCCGGTGCTCACATTTTCATTATCGGTGACGATAACCGCTTCGTTCCATGTCAATCCATACTCGATCTCAAGCCAGTCCGTGCCCGGCCTCGGTGCGCAATCGAAGGGGCTTACTTATATAGTATGGCGCACGCATCTGCGGAACGCCTTCTGCAGTTTTCCGCACGGCATACAACACTACAGGTCGGATTTAGCAGTAACGGATCCCGTTAAACCGCTCAACGCGGAGCGTATCATCTGAACAGAGGGAAGGCCGGAAGAACTTTCAGACACCTGGTATATGCGGCACGCCATTGCATAGTTGGTATCGGTACGACGGGTTGGCTCAATGTCCACGCCGTTGACTTGAATTGTTGGGGAACCGAGGAAGCGGCACCGGTGTGCCGCTTCGACGTTGTTGACCGCCTCCATTTGCAAATCGGCAGTTAAATCCAGTTCCGCAAGCAGCTTCTCTACCAGCGCACAGGCTGGCTCGCGATTCGGACAGCCTATTAAGTATAGTACAGATATTCTGATCGGCTCGTCTCGTTGTTTTGCCAATTTTTCGGTCGAGAGGCTGTTACTATTTCGGGCTGGCATTGGAAGTTGTTCCCTCTACAGTCTTGGCGGCTTCCAGCACTTTGCTTTCCGCAAGCCGCACGCGGTAGTCGGGGTTGGAGTGTACGAAACGGATGGTCCGATCCGTCCCAATGATGAAAACCGATGGCACGGGCAGAATATGATGGTCATGCCCCGACGCCTTCTCCAGGTCAATACCGAAGCCTTTGTACTTTTCAACCGTAGGGTCATCCACCTTAAATGCGACACCGAATGCCTTCACCGCTTTTGCATCGCTGTCGGATAGCAGCGTGTAAGTCATATGCTGCTTGTCCATCGTTTTGCGCAGCTCTTCCGGGCGGTCCATACAGATGGCGAGAAGCTGATACCCCAACCCTTTCAGGTCCCCTTCGATGTTTCGGAGGTCGGCCAATTGCCGATTGCAGAAGGGACACCACCCCCCACGATAGAAGATGAGCACGGTCGGCTGTTTCTTCATCGCTTCCCCCAGTTTGAAGGGTTTTCCATCCACCGTTGCCAGCGTGATATCGGGGGCTTTGCTGTTGACTGTCAGCGGTTTCGCGTCCTGCGCGGAACCGGCTACATTGGTCTCCTGTGCGCCGGTATCGGACTTGGGGCTTCCTTGCGCCAGGGCTGTTGAAGGGGGATCGAATTGGCCAGTAACGGCGAGCAGTGCCGCGGCCATCATAGCAACCGGGAACAAGATTAGTTTCATCACGATTCCTTTCGAGGTTAAGAGCGGTTTGCGCCATTGTTACAAATTCACATACGATGCCGAACGTTATGCCGGCTCTTAAAACGCCTGATGTTCGCCATAAAGCAGATGGCCTTCGAATGGCTTGCGTGTACTCTCAAACCGATGCCATTTGGCGTGGCCATCCGTGTAAATGTAGTTGCTGCCCAAAGTATGGCGAACGCTCGCGATTGATGACGGGTTGGTAGTATCGTTCGGCCGGGCCGGCAATTCTGTCTCCCCAAGCCAGGGATGATAGTGAATGTCGCAGAAGTCAGTAGGTTTGCCTTCGCTGCGGCGCTCGGCAACATAGATGGACTGCGCCGGTTCGTCGATCTGCGGAAGCGTCGCTCCGAATAGATAGTAGGCGTTGATCACGTAGCTGCTTAGCGGTCCTGGAGGTATTCCGCTGCCTGGACAATTGCCATTGCTTTCCAGGATGTTCTTGCCGTGCGGGTCCGGGTCGGACGGGCAGACGAAGAGCTGCGTCTTGCTGCTGTCCGTGCCTCCAACATACGGCAGGATCTTATCAAACGGGGAGCCATAGTCTTCGGCTTCCAACTGCGCAACATTGTCGTCCAAGGCAGGGTTTCCTGTGGAAGGGTGCTCCTGCGGATATTTCTCATCGTAGTCCTGAATATACATAAACAGCGCGGTTCCAATTTGCCTCCCGTTGGAGAGACAGGAAATCGCTCGGGCCTTTTCGCGCGCCTGTGCAAACACCGGAAAGAGAATCGCTGCGAGTACCGCGATAATGGCGATGACGACGAGCAACTCTATGAGCGTGAAGGCGCACGCGTGGCT
>JAYTEU010000059.1:0-6010 GCA_043734985.1 Chthonomonadaceae bacterium | reverse complement strand
AGAGCAAAGTAAAAGACGGGGAACCAATATAGTTCCCCGTCCGCTATCATCTTCGACTGCCGACTGCCGACTGCCGACTGCCGACTGCCGACTGCCGACTGCCCAACCTACGCCACCATCAACGTCTCCTGAAACGGCGTCAGTCGCTCGCGCAGCATGTTCCGCGCACGGTTCAGCCGCGACTTTACGGTACCAATGGATAGGCCGGTCGCTTCCGCGATCTCTTCGTAAGATTTGCCTTCCGTGTGGTACATCCTGAGAACCTGGCGCTGATATGCCGGAAGGTGCATGATCGCCTTCGCCAGCATCTGCGACACTTCGTTCTCGATGCACAGCGCCTCCGGAGAGGGCGATGGGTCCATAATGTCTCGTCCCGCCGTCGGCTCCGAGTCGTTTCCGGGTCCGGCATCCAGACTCAAATGGCTGCGGTGCGCCGGGCGGACGCACAGATCAAGGTAGGTGTTACGTACGATGCGGAAAAGCCACGAGTTAAAACTCGCCTCGTTTCGGAAAGTGTGGAGGTTCTGGTAAAGGCGAAGGAATACCTGACCCGCGATGTCGCCGGCTTCTTCGTGGTTACGGCAGAGCGAATAGGCAAATTTGTAAACCGACTTTTCGTACTTCCGGATCAGCGTGTCCCATGCGGCGGACTCGCCGGCTTTGCAGCGCTCCAGGAGCACGATTTCAGAACCTGTGAGCGAGGTGTCCGTGGTTACCGGGCGGCTGGACGTAACGGTTGTTTCGGTCTGGTTGAGCGAATGCATGGTTGGTCTCCTGATAAGTCTGGTGGGATCGGCAATCGTCCGTCCCACGAAGTTTTCGCGTTGTTAAAGCTATTCAGCAAAACGCGCAGACGTTTATCGGGGCCTGCATGGAGCGACTTTCGTAGCCGCCATCACAACGTAAACAAACTACACTGGAAGGATGTGATCGGCCCGCTTCAACTATACGGGCAGAAAACAAAAAAGCCCTGTCCGGCGGAAGCCATGACAGAACTGGGTAAATCACTTTGGTATATTGTACCGGTGACAGCGAAAAGTACTGCATGGCACTCATGCCATCGTCCAGACTCTGGGCCGTCCACTTGCGACGAACACTGCCGCGAAGTAGGTTGCAATATGGAATTGTGTGGGGATTAGCATTAATGGAGTTGGTAATTGCGTGTATTACCGCCGTTCCCTACCTATACAGACGCAAGTCGATACGGAAAGGTTCCTGGAAAATACAAAATTACTTTTGCCGCAGGAAAGTTTTCCCGAAGCCTAGACAGTCCCGTCTCAGCGAGGTTCATTACGCTTGCAATGACGTCAGAGGTTCACATCGTGTTCCCGGGATCGTGATGTGGTTCACATCATCGCCCGCAGCCGGGCGTCGGAGGAAACGGAGCGATCTCCTCGGAACCGATCCCCAGTATTCGATAAGCCGCGAGCCGAATCGCTTCCTCGTCCATCGCATTCGTCACCAACTCGGCCTGGAACCCATCGGTAGCCGCATCCTTTGGTGCCGGTGAAGGGCAATCCGAGGCCGCCAAACCGCGTCCGGCATAGCCGTTCGCATGGCTGACACAGATTACAGGCAGTGAACATCTGGCCGAAATATCGATTTGGAACTTGACAGACATTTCAGCGGGGAAGGCGAGTAGCCGGATGCCGCCTAAATGCATCCAGCTTATGGCAAGGGAAGCGCCGACACCGACTATTGCGCCGGAAAGCTGAACCACGGTTTCGCCGGCCATAAGACTCTCGTCCTGGCGGCCGTGCGCATTCCAGCGCGCGGCGTGGGCGGCGTCCCCGATCTGGACACCGCTGCTCCGAACCAGTTCCCAACTGCCCTGCCTGATCGGCCGCACGTCCGCGCCGCAGCCCGCCAGAAATAGTGGAAGCGCGCCTTCACGTACTCCGCCATCTGCTTCCTCATTCCGAAATCGCGCTTTGAGACGCTCGCAAGCCGCGCCGGGCCAGTCCGCGGAGATGGAGGAGCCAATCTCGGAGACGTCGCTTCCCGCGCAGGCGTGCGAGAATAGCAGTGCTAGAAGCTTGCCGTCCGCGCCGTTGACGCAGATCGCCTGCGCAATCGGGGCGACGGGACCGGCAAAATTGGCCTTGGCCCGTTCGTTCGCGCCTGACAATCCGGGCGGCGAAGAGATGCCGATCTGAGCAGACGTTTCCCCGTAGGTAAGGTACACGGCCTCAAGGGCGCCTGCCGCTTGAACCGTAATCCCGACGATTTTGCGCTTGAGAATGTCCAGGTAGGCCGCATCGCATCCGACCGGTCCAAAGTCCGGGCCGTAAAGGGTGCCGGAGCAGCAGATCAGAACCGCTTCCCGGCGTGTACCGATTCCGGCGGCGATCTCGGCACGAATAGGGTCCGCCACCGGCGTCGGCATGCAGTTGAGATCCGCGACCACGATAGCCAGGCGCTCAAGACCGTTGTCCAGAACCAGCGCGCGGGCATACAAAGGGTCGTGAACCGCCGTGCTTCTCCGCTCGCCGCCATGCTCAGTGAGGCGGACGCCGATCGGCGGCGTAATATCGGTTTCACAAACACCGGCGTAGAGTGGCATGGCTCTCCCACGGGCAACATCGCGAGAACTGAATGAAATTGACTCCTGCCAACCATTGCAGGTTTTTACTCCCGTATCGCCGAATTGCAATCAGCGGCTGAAGCGGTTCCGCATTGTAGCGCAATTTGCTTTGGGACGCAAGCAACCGTGAGCGGGTGAAACCAGAACCCGCGGGAGGATTTTCCATTGAGGATCGGAGTCAACCGCTGGACGCTGCCCCCGGCGCTTTCGCTGGCGGAGTGTTTTCAGATGACGAAACGCGCCGGGTTCGACAGCATCGAGATCAATATCGCCGAGGATGGCGAGTTGACTCTGGACAGCGATGAGGGCGCGGTTCGTGCGATCGTCGCCTCCGCGAAAAATGCGGGGATCGAGCTGTCCAGTCTCTCCACGGGCCTGGGCTGGCGGTATCCGCTGGGATCGCTCGACCCGACCATTCGGGAGAAGGCGCGGGCGGTGGTCCGCAAGTCGCTGCAAGTCGCCGATTGGATGGGAGTCGATACGATCCTGGTCGTCCCCGGCGTAGTCAATGCGGACGCGCCCTACGACGAAGTCTACAAATTTGCGCAGGAGGGTTTGCGCGCCGTCGCCCCCGATGCCGAGCGACTCAAGGTCTCCATCGGCGTGGAAAATGTCTGGAACAAGTTCCTGCTCAGTCCGATCGAATTTGCGCGGTTCGTGGACGAGATCGGCAACCCATATGTCGGGGCCTATTTCGATGCCGGTAACATTCTCCTCTACGGCTACCCCGATCAGTGGATTCGAATTCTGGGCGATCGCATCAAGAAGGTTCACGTCAAGGACTTCAAGGCAAACATCGGAAATGGGACGGGCTTCTGTAATCCGCTTCAGGGCGACGTGCCCTGGGCAAAGGTGCGGGCCGCCCTAGAGGGTATCGGTTACGACGAGTTTGTTACCGCCGAAGTCGATGGCTACAAAGGCCACCCGGAAGTCGGGCTGAAGCATATCGCGGAGTCGCTGCGCTCGGTGTTCTCGGGATGACGAAGGTGGAAGGCAACGGCGCGCACGGTGCGCCCGAGGCGGCTCCTGTCGTCAAGAAGGGCCGCCGTTTGAGTGATACCGTGGTTGCGCTCGGTTTCGTCAGTCTGTTCACTGACATGGCGTCGGAGATGGTCTATACCCAGGTCCCCATCTTTCTGACGCAGGTGCTCGGACAGGGGCCGGCAATCGTCGGGATCATCGAAGGAATTGCCGAGAGCACTGCAAGTCTGCTTCGCGTGGTGGCGGGCAGGATGTCGGACCTGTCCGGACAGCGCAAGCCGCTCACGATCGCCGGGTACGGCATGGGCGCGATCTCCAAGCCGCTGCTCTTCTTTGCACTCGGCTGGCCGATGCTTCTTGCGCTCCGCTTTCTCGACCGTGTCGGCAAGGGGCTTCGCGCCGCGCCACGCGATGCCCTGATTGCGGAAGTGACGGCTCCCGAGCTGCGTGGCCGAGCCTTCGGCCTTCATCGAGCGATGGACACGGTTGGCGCGGTCTTAGGGCCGCTGCTCGGCGTCTGGTTCCTTTCGTTCTACATCGCATCGACGGAGCTGCAGCTTCGGGCCCTCTTCCTGTTCGCGGGAATTCCGGGCCTGATCGCGATGCTGATACTCATTTTCTGCGTGCGCGAGGGCGATAAGAAGCAGGAGTCCGGCGCGAAGGGCGTCGCTTCGTCGTCAACGGAGTCGACCGGTGGTTTTGCCGTTCTGGCAGGATGGCGCGAGCTGGACCCTGCCTACCGTCGATTCCTAGGCATCGCGTTTCTATTTAATCTCGGCAACTCGAGCGACGCGTTCCTGATACTGAGGGCACACCACTTCGGCTTCGATAACCAGATGCTCCTGTGGCTCTATGCGGCCTTCAATGTCGTCGAGGCGGTACTTGGCTACAAAGCAGGCAGCCTCTCTGACCGGGTCGGCCGACGGCCCCTGATAATCGCGGGCTACTGCGTCTTTGCAGTCGTGTACCTCGGCTTTGCGCTTGTAAGCGAGAAGACATGGCTTTCGATTTGGCCGCTGTTCCTACTCTATGGCGGTTACTATACGCTCACTCAGGGCTCCCAGCGCGCATTCGCCGCGGACTTCGCCGATCCCGCCCGGAGGGGCGCGCACATCGGCGCATATCACACCGTGGTCGGCCTCGCGCTGCTTCCGGCGAGCATCATCGCGGGCTTTCTCTATCAATGGAGGCAGGCGGCGCCGTTCTATGTCGGCGCCGCCACGGCCATCGCTTGCGCGTTGCTCTTGCTCACGCTGCCGCGCAAACCGCTTCCCACCCGATAATCAATCGATCGTGACTTCGCGGCCCTCGTCCGACGACTTGTAGATCGCGTCCATGATCTTCGCAACCATCAGGCCGTGCTCGCCGGTTACCAGTGGCTGCTTCTTGTCGCGGATGCACTGTACGAACGCCTGCATCTCCAGTTGGTGCGTGTTAATGTCGGGGTTCGGAACCTTGAGTTCGGCGGTATAGAGGCTTCGATGCTTCTCCTGCGTGATGGTCGGCGGTGAAGAGGTCACACCGCCTTCCGTTCCGAGCAGCGTCGTGTTGTGAACCTCCTGCGGAATGTTGGCGACGAAGCTCGCTTCGAGGCAGATCGAAGCGCCGTTCTCGAAACGTATGAGCGCGGAAGCAAAATCCTCTACCGTGAACTTTTTGTAGTCCCACTGGCCCATAAATCCAACCACGTCCGACCGCTTGCCGAACTTCTGGTAGGTGACGCCGCTCGCCGCGGTCGGCTTCGGATGGTCCATAAACCAGAGCGTAAGGTCCAGGATGTGGACGCCGATATCGATAAGCGGTCCGCCGCCCTGCTTCTCCTTGTCGATGAAGACGCCCCAGCCGGGAATGCCGCGCTGCCGAAGCGACTGGGCGCGCGCATAGTAGACTTCGCCGATCTCGCCTGCCACGATCAGGTTCTTCAGCGCCTGGCTGCTGGGCGCGAACCGGCTGTTGTAACCGATCTGGAGGAACTTGCCCGTCTTGCGCGAAGTCTCCACCATCTCCTGGCCCTGTACCGCGTTCAGCGCAATCGGTTTCTCGCAGAGTACGTTCTTGCCCGCCTTGAGCGCATCTATGGTTATCTGATGATGGGCGAAATTCGGCGTGCAGACCGAGATGCCGACGATCTCGTCCATCTCAAGCAGCTTCTTGTAATCCTTGAACAGATGCTTCACATCGGGGTACTTCTCCGACGTCTGTTTCAGCGCCTTGGGATCGATGTCGCACATTGCGAACACTTCGCACTCGTCGGGAATCCGGGAATAACCGGGCAGGTGCGCGCCATTCGCGATTCCTCCGGTGCCGATGATACCAATGCGGACCTTCTTTGCCATGGAAATCCAATCCTTTCGCAGCGCCGGATTCGCAGCGCCTATGCCGGTATTAGTCGGGCGCCACCAGACCTGAGCGCACTGTACGTGACGTCCGAAGGGTATTCCACGG